>JAQUJQ010000053.1 GCA_028680875.1 Eubacteriales bacterium | reverse complement strand
TATAAAGCCTAGATCAGGTAAGGAAAATGGAAGTGAATTGGTCCCGGCCTGGATTGTGAAGATTGATAATAATTTCATCTTCTTTGACTTGTATGATGCACGACCTTTGGGCTATAATAACAGCGGGATTTCATAGGGGGAAAATATGGATTGGACAAAGGCAAAAACAATATTGATTTTAGCACTTTTGGTCACCAATCTTTTCTTACTGGGTACCTATGCCTTCGTACAGGTTAAGGATGCAACCCAAGAAGAAAACCTTCAAATGGAAACCCTTGCATTACTGGAAGCTAAAAATATTTATGTAAAGATTCAACTCCCGTTAAAGCACAGTAAGATGCCGGTTTTAAATGTAAAATATGACAGATTGGACCCGGCTTTACTTAAACAACAATTGTGGGACCAAGTACCTCTGGACGAAAATCACAGGTCTCGGGAGAGCATCCTGCAGATGACAGAGGATTTTATAAACAGTTGTAGGATAGGAGGCCCTAATGTGGTATTAGACCGACTGGAGCAGCAGGGTCAGACTACAATAGTTTCCTATAAAAATGTTTATGAAGATATGTTGATTGAAGACAGCTATATTATCTGTACTGTGGAAGATGGCCAGATTATAGAACTGGAAAGGTATTGGCTTAAGCCTTTGGAGTTTGGCAGAACTAAAAAAGAAACCATATCAGCTTCAGCAGCATTGATTAATTTTATGAGTGAAAAAAAACAGGCAGATAGTATCATGGTAGAAGACATGAAAATGGTTTATTGGCTGGATTCATCAGATTATGGAGCGGAGACAACAATATCCGATACTGCTTTTCCAGCATGGAAGATTACATATAACGATGGTCAAATAAAGTATGTACCGGCCTATGCCGAATAAGGATACAGGAAAGGTAGGACCGATGGCGCTTAATTTTTGCTCTTTTTCCAGTGGCAGTACAGGTAACTGCTATCTTATTAAAACAAAGAAAACCGCATTATTGGTAGATGCAGGAATCAGTTTAAAAAAAATAATTGCCGGTTTATCCCAAACACAAACAAATTCAGAACAGGTGACGGCTCTTTTATTGACACATGAGCACAGTGACCATACTCGGAGTTTGGGATCTCTTACCAGGAAAAATAAAGAACTATCCGTTTACACCAACGAAAAAACCCGGGAGGTTTTGAAGGATGCTGTGGAATCAAAGAGATGGACTCTTTTTCGAAACGGTAAGCCTTTTACTATTGGAGACATTGAAATTAAAGCCTTTCAGGTTTCTCACGATGCGGCTGATCCGGTAGGATATTCATTTTACGCCCAAGGGAGGCAGGTAAGTATTGTAACGGATACAGGATGCATTAACGAGGAAATCATCGGCGAGATTATGGATGCAGATACTCTGGTCCTGGAAGCCAATCATGATGTAAATATGCTAAAAATCGGCCGCTACCCGTGGTTCCTAAAACAAAGGATTCTGGGGGAACGGGGGCATCTTTCCAATGAATCGGCGGCAAGGACACTGGTGAGACTTTTATCTGAGCGAAAAAAAGAAAGAAACATCTTTTTGGCCCATTTAAGCCGAGAAAACAATTTTCCTGAAATGGCTTATCAGACGGTTAAAAACATTCTGGAAGATGAAGAATACTACATAGGAACCCATGTAAAGCTGGATACCATCATTCGGGATGAAATCAGTCCGGTCTATCAGGTGTGATTTAACAATTTAGGAGGTCTTAACATGGAAGAGGAAAAGATAATTGAAGAATTTATAGAAGAGAAACCAAAAAGGCAAAAAAAAGGAAGAGGAAAAAAGGTAATTTCGGTTCTTCTGATTATTTTATTAGCAGGGGGAACAGGCTTTGCAGGCGGGATGCTTGCCTTGCATTCCGGTTTCAATCCTTGGGCTTCTTCCCAAACACCCAATCCCATAACAATAAATACGGAAGATCATGTAAATACAGCGGAGGCAGTGGCGGCAAAAGTCATACCATCTGTTGTGGGAATCAGCACAACCACTGAAATTGTCCGGCAGAATATATTTGGAATGTTGAGTGGAGAAATTGCTGAAGGAGTGGGAACCGGTATTATCGTAAACGAAGATGGTTTTATTCTCACGAATTCTCATGTGGTCAGTGATGGACGGGCTAAAACCATAACTGTACAATTACCCGACGGCAGAGAACTCAAAGGTACAGTGTTGTGGAACGATACGGTCATGGATTTAGCGGTGATAAAAGTTGATGCAACAGATTTGACACCGGTAGAGCTGGGAGATTCGGACGAAGTCAATATTGGTGCTTATGCAGTGGCAATTGGAAACCCTCTGGGTTTAGCTTTTGATAGAAGTGTGACTCAGGGTGTAATCAGCGGATTGAATCGAACGGTAACAGTTTCAGGTCCCAGTGGACAAACCACCATGGAAGGTCTGATGCAAACCGATGCCTCAATTAATGCGGGAAACAGCGGCGGACCCTTACTGAACAGCAAAGGGCAGCTAATCGGCATTAACACGGCGAAAGCTGCATCCGGAGAAGGGCTGGGATTTGCCATACCCATTAATACAGCAAAACCTATAGTGGAAGAAGTGATGGAAACCGGTACATTTAGCAAGGCCTTCATTGGTATAAGCGGTGAAAATGTAGAACTCTATCTGCAATACTATCCTCAGGATAATTTGGGAACAAAAACAGGTGTATATATTACTAAAATTAATGAAGGGTCTCCTGCAGCTTTGGCAGAGTTAGAAAAGGGAGATGTAATCACAGCCTTGGAAGATCAAGAAATCAAGACCAAGGAGCAATTGACAAGAGAATTATTTGCCTATAAGCCCGGGGATACTGTCACCCTAACGATCTACAGAGATGGAAAAAAGATGACAGTCGACGTAGTTTTAGGGACAATGGGATAAAAGGGGAGACATGGGGACGTTTCTCCCAAGGTGGCTTGGATGAATATTCAAATTGTATGTGTCGGAAAATTAAAAGAGGTATATTGGACCAAGGCAATTGCAGAATACAGCAAACGTCTTAGCAAGTATTGTAATCTTTCAATAGATGAGGTAAAAGAGGAAAGAGAAAAAGAGGCAGAAGGGAAACACATACTTAGAAAGTTAAAGGCCGGGGTTATTGTTATAGCCCTGGATATTCGGGGAAAAGACTTCTCTTCTGAAGAACTGGCGGAAGAAATAGAACAATTCGGCCTGGAGGGAAAAAACGAAGTCATCTTTATAATTGGCGGATCATTAGGGCTTTCTCAGGAAGTCCTGGATCGCAGCGATATGAGACTTTCTTTTTCCAAAATGACCTTTCCTCACCAAATGATGCGGGTTATTCTTCTGGAACAAATTTATCGCAGTTTTAAAATAATTAAAGGAGAGCCGTATCACAAATAAAATTTAAGGAGGGGCCAATTGTATGGAGAAAAGAATTGCTTTAATTGGTATAATCGTAGAGAATCCCGGATCTGTGGAGAAAATGAATTCCATTCTCCACGAATACGGAGAATATGTTGTAGGAAGAATGGGAATTCCATATGCAAAGCGTCGTGTTGGGGTCATAAGCATCGTCGTAGATGCACCGGCTGATATCATCAGTGCTTTATCCGGCAAATTGGGAATGCTTCCTGATGTAAACATCAAAACCGTTTATTCTAAGGTATCTTCAGCAACTGACGAAGACACTGTTTTATAAAGAGAGGTAAAACGTATGAAGAAATTTATTGGTATAATGTTGATATTATTGTTAAGTTTGGCATTGTTGACAGGTTGCGGCGGTGAAAAGTCGGGATCTGCTACATTTCGGATTGCATCCCTGAAAGGCCCAACCACGATGGGAATGGTTAAGCTGATGAGTGATTCTGATGCAGGAAATACGTCCCAGGATTATGAATTTAATATGTATGGCACTGCTGATGAAATAGTGCCTCAACTTGTGAATGGTGAAATAGATGTGGCCCTTGTACCTTGTAATCTGGCCGGCGTGCTTTATAACAAGACCGATGGCGCAGTCCAGATAGCTGCAGTTAACACGTTAGGTGTATTATATATCGTAGAAAGTGGAGATACGGTCCAATCCATAGAGGATTTAAGGGGAAAAACCATCTACAGTACAGGCAAAGGAACTACTCCGGAATATGTACTGCAATATCTGTTAAAACAAAACGGTATCGAACCGGAAAAGGATATAACCATAGAGTATAAAAGTGAACCCACCGAAATAGCAGTGATGTTAGCCGATGCTGAAAATACGGTGGCCGTATTGCCCCAACCTTATGTGACAACCGTGCAGATGCAGAATAATAAGGTTAGAGTAGCTTTAAACATGACTGAGGAGTGGGATAAGGTAAGCACAGATAGCGGTATGGTAACCGGTGTAGTTTTAGTTCGTAAAGGCTTTGTAACGGAGAATCCGGATGCCTTTGCAGAATTCCTGGAGGAGTATAAGGCTTCAACAGAATACACGAATGAAAACATTGAGGAAGCCGGAGCTCTGATTGAGAAATATGGAATTGTTCCTAAGGCGGCTGTTGCTGTCAAAGCTATCCCGTCCTGTAACATAACTTATGTTGATGGAAAAGAAATGAAGACAAAGGTCAGCGGTTATTTGAAAGTATTGTTTGATGCAAACCCACAATCAATCGGAGGAGCTTTACCGGAAGATGATTTCTATTACCAACGGTAAAAAACAAGCACAGGGGATACTGATTGTTTTGTTTTGGCTAACGCTATGGCAAATTGGCAGTATGATTGTTGGACAAGATCTTCTTTTAGTTTCCCCAATTGTTGTTATCAAAACCCTTTTTTCTCTGATTTGGAAACTGGGGTTTTGGTCAACTGTAGCCTATTCTTTTGTAAGAATTGTCAGTGGCTTTTTATTGGCTATTATTATCGGTTCTTTTCTTGCTGTAATCAGTGCCTCCAATCGGGTTATCCAATCATTGCTTGATCCGTTTTTCGGAGTGATTAAAAGCATTCCTGTAGCAAGTTTTATCATTTTGGTATTAATTTGGTCAGGCAGTAGAAATCTTTCGATAGTAATCAGTTTTTTAATGGTACTTCCCATTATTTATACCAATGTATTGGAAGGAATTCATAGAGCAGACAGAAAATTGTTGGAAATGGCTCGGGTTTTTCGGATTTCATTTGTAAAAAGGTTAAAAGCTATATATTTTCCCGGGGTTATGCCGTATTTTACAGCAGGGTGCAAAATCGGCCTTGGCCTTTGTTGGAAGAGTGGAATCGCCGCAGAGGTTATCGGATTATCTGAGGGCAGCATTGGGGAAAAATTATATCAAGCCAAAATTTTTTTAAGTACCGCAGAACTTTTTAGCTGGACAATTGTTATTGTGGTGATCAGTTATTTTTTTGAAAGGTTATTTCTTTCAGGACTTCTATGTTTTGAAAAAAGATTGCAAAAGGGTAGGTCATTATGACAATCAAAGTAAATCAGCTGAGCAAGAGCTTTGACGGAAAAAAAGTACTGAATGATTTGACTGTTACATTAGAAGGTGGACGGGTAACTTCTCTTATGGGAGCCAGTGGAAGCGGCAAAACCACTTTGGCCAATATACTGCTTGGACTTTTACAACCGGATGGCGGGAGCATTGAAGGACTTACCGAAAAAAAACTATCTGCCGTTTTCCAGGAGGATCGACTTTGTGAGCAATTAAATGCTCTGGAGAACATTTGTCTTGTCTTAAAAAAAGAAACAGATTGCCGAAAGATCATGAATCAACTGGAAGCAGTAGGCTTGGATGAAGACTTGGGGAGAAAACCGGTTTATCAGCTTTCCGGAGGCCAGAAGCGCCGGGTGGCAATCTTACGAGCCATGATAGCTGAAAGTGATTTTATCTGTCTGGACGAACCGTTTAAGGGGTTGGATAAAGAAACAAAAGAGAGAACGATGGCCTATGTAAAAAAAGCTATCAAAGGGAAAACCGTTTTGCTCATTACTCATGACGTTCAAGAAGCAGATTATTTTGGAGGGACCTGCATCGAATTATTACCCGAATTTCTTAACGGCATCCAGGTATTTGCCTAGATTACCTATATTAACATAATAGAAGGAAAACTTATTTTCACGTTTTACTTGAACTAATTCAGCTCCCACAAGTTTTTTAATATGTTGTGAGATGGTGGCTTGAGAATAATCAAAAGCGGCAACAACATCCTTGTTGCAGACCGGGGTTCGGTTTCTATTCTTAATAAAGATATATCGAAAAATTCTTACACGGGCAGGATGGGCTAAAGCATCGGAAACCCGTGCTGTCAACAGGACATCTTCTTCAAGAAAATCATCCAATTCTTTTCTGAGTCGCATAAGATAAACCTCCATATCGTTTAATTGCAATTTACTATCTATTATAAAAGTCGTTTTACTTAAAGTCAACCAAAATTAGCCACCGCAAAAATATTTGCAGTGGCTATTATATTGATATATAATTAAACTGCCGGTATTAAAAGTAGTGCTTGTTTGAATGGGGGAGAATTTTATATGAAAGTGAAGGATTATAAACGAATTACCCAGGAAGTTTTTCGGTTGGTGGAGGAAGGGGTTCATGTAATTGATATGAACGAGGAAACTATCATTTACAATGAATCCATGGCAAATTTGGAAAAAATGAATCGAAATGATGTACTAAAAAAACCTTTTCGTCAGATTTTTAATAGTATTGAAGAAGAGCGAAGCACCCTACTCCAAGCCTTGCGAAAAGGAAAGATAACTGCCAATGTTCAACAAACCTATTGCAATAAGGATGGAAAAGAGATTACAACCATAAACAGTACATACCCTGTTATAGAAGGAGATCGGATCATCGGCGCAATAGAAATCGCCAGAAATATTACAGAAATACAAAAGATGTGCCACACGATTATGAAACTTCAAAAGGCAACTCTTGAGCCTACAGATGTAAAGGATCATAAAATTAAAAAATATCATTTTGAGAACCTGATCGGACAGAACGAGGAATTTGTTGAAACCGTCAATAGGGCTAAAAAAGCTGCCAAGAGCAATGTTGCTGTTCTTATCTACGGGGAAACGGGCACCGGAAAAGAGTTGGTTGCCCAAAGTATTCATTATGACGGGAATCGGAGAGAAAAACCATTCCTTGCACAAAACTGCGCAGCTCTGCCTGAAAGTCTTTTAGAAGGAATTCTCTTTGGAACATCTAAGGGTGGGTTTACCGGTGCAATGGATCGTGCAGGGCTTTTTGAGCAAGCTGACGGAGGTACCCTGCTTTTAGATGAAATAAGTGCAATGCCCTATGAATTACAGGGAAAGTTGCTTCGAGTTCTGCAGGAAGACTACATAAGACGTGTTGGAGGGTCAAAAGACATTCCTATCGATGTTAGAATTATTGCTACTATTAATGAACCTGTAGATTACCTGATTAAAAAGGGAAAACTACGTAAAGATCTATATTATAGGCTCAGTATCATCTTTATTGATATGCCGCCGCTAAGGAAGCGGCAAGATGACATTATGTTGTTGGCGGAGAAATTTCTTGACAAGCATAACCGCCTAAACGGCAAGGAGGTATGGATGCTTTCGGAAAAAGCGAAGGAAAAGCTTCTAGATCATGATTATCCGGGGAATGTGAGAGAGCTTGAGAATATTATTATGGCTGGAGTTTCAATGATAGAAGATGAACATGTACTGACAGATGAACACATATCAATAGTAAAAACAAAAGAAGAATCCTTCGGAAGCCATGCAAAAGCGATGGAAATGGGTTTGGACCGATACATGGATCTTATAGAAAAACAAATTATCAATGAAACTATGGTTGCAAACAACGGAAATATTTCCAGAACTGCAGAGCAACTGTCAATAAAGCGGCAGACGCTGCAGCATAAACTTAAAAAAAGATAAACAATATCTTTCTAACATTGTTACTCAAAGGTAACGACGGGGGAAATGTGTAACGATTAGGTAACACCTGCCTTTAATGCTATAGGTAAATTATGTAAAGACAAAAGACATAATTTATCGAAAAATCAACCTTTTTTGGTGAAAGAAGAGGTTGATTTTAAATTGGCATAAAATCTGCTATTAATATGATACTGTACTTACTTCAAATTTGTTTTAAAAGGAGGAAAAAAAACAAATGAAAAGAGACAAAAAATTTTTATCATTCTATTATGAGACAGTTAAGGATTTTCCGGAAATAAAGCTGGATCCGAAAAAGACGGCTCTACTAATCGTAGACTTGCAAAACGAATTTGTCCTTCGTGATTTTGGTGAGGCACTGGAATTCAAAGAGATGGGCGAATGGGAAAGGTGGATACCGTTTCATGACCGACTCGATGATATTGTAATTCCTAACAACCAAAGATTACTGAAATTCTTCAGAGATAACAATATGGTTGTAACCTTTGGCAGAATTGCTTGTCTCAGAGAAGACGGTCTTGACAGATCTCCCGTTCAGAAATCTGAGGGCTGGAACAACATGTTGATGCCTATTAATGGTTATGCAGCACAGATGATTGATGAGCTTGCTCCTTTGGAAAACGAAATAGTCGTTAACAAAACAACAGACAGCGTAACCACCGGCACAAATTATCTGACTCTGCTTAGATTTATGGGAATTGAAACTGTTGTAGTAACCGGTATCGTTACAGACCAATGTGTGGCATCTACAGTCAGAGGTCTTGCAGATGACGGTTTCAAGGTTATCTGTGTTGAGGACTGCTGTGCTGCAGGTTCAGAAGAACTGCATAACGCAGAACTTAAGATTATGAACATGATATATTGTGATGTGTTAAGCACCGATGATACGATCGAATTAATCAAGAATAACTTATAATTACTTATAATCTAGCTATC
>JAQUJQ010000052.1 GCA_028680875.1 Eubacteriales bacterium | reverse complement strand
CTATTGCATATTCTATCGAAATGTATCTCCATATTGATCGGTGAAGATCTTCATGATTGGATTTGAAGAATTCATACAAATACTCAGGATCTTTCCAATTGCTGAATTGCAATGCAAATTCGTCTTTTAAAAATCCCTCATACCAAAAGGTGAATAAATTTTCTACAAAGGTAGCAACAATTTTCATATTATCAACCTATAGGTTTATTTTTTAATACATCTTTTCTCTGTGAATAATGATGTTGGGTCACAACTACCGTTCTTACTATATTTAAAGCCCTCATAGGAACCCAGGGTACCTCAATGGCAGTAGAACCGTTCGGGGGTAATTATACATTTTCATGATGATGATTAATAACCGGGATTCTGCCTTATGTTAGGATTCAAGTGTAATTCCTGAATAGGCAAAGGATAAAGTTGTTGGTAATCAATGATCTGCAAAAGCTCCACAGCAAGACCCAACCTTTTCAGTAAATCAAAGTAACCATAATCAGCACCAATGAATTCCTTCCACAAATTGGCTATTTCATACGCAGGCATTGCGGGTAATTCCGGTAATGGATTCTTATTCCCCGATACTCTGATCTTATTCAGAATACTTAGCAAGTCCGAACCTCTGTTCGCCGCTGCCAATGACTCGGCATAATGAAGGAAAACACCTGTCTTCCTGTGTATCGGATGCAAAGTACCCTTTCTTAGATATTGATCAAAGACCTGAAAAGGCTGATCGTTTTCCCTAAACACCAACGAAAATAAAGCCTCCTTGTTGTTTACATCCGAATATATCGTACTGCCCACCGAAGGAGCATTTCTATTGCCAATGATTTTCTCGAAGTATGCTGATGCTTCACTGTATTCTTTCTGTTCCAGAAGAATTATGCCCATCAATGCATTCGCCAAATCTTTCGATACAAATAACGCATTTTGAACAGACTGTTCACCCAAATAAGGAACAGATTCCTTCAAATCAATCAGTAAGGCACTCAATATTTTCTTCTTGGCAGTAGGTCCAGGTAATGATTCTCCTAATGTAAACCTCTTTGTAAAATAGATCAGATCACCCCAATGCTGCACCATATCCAGATAAACCAATGCACGCAATACCTTTGATGTATAGAGATAAGGTTTGGTATCGATTGATGTTTGATTTACAGCATTTTCAATGATTAAAAAATTGTTGAGGGTTCACAATCGGAAGTATGACTGAATGCAAGCGAGTACCTCTGAAAAGAGTGAATAAAACACCTCTGCAAGTCGAAATTGAAATTGAATTAAACATCGTGATTAAGTGCTCGGGCAATGTAAACTTACCCAATTCGTTTACAAATTGTTGAATGTTCACAATGTGATAAACGCATGAAATAGCAGCCTTTCCCAAAGAATCTTCATCGTTATCATAGTAGATATTATACTGAGAATTCACCAAAATATTCTCTTCTTCTAAATTCACATGGTGTTTAATTTGTATGTCAAACCTAAAAGGGCTGTTTTCAGGGAGAAATCTGTTAGGATCTCTAAACGAAAACTCAAGGATATCGATACGCTTTATCTGAAATTTTATTTCATCTTGATTCATTCTCTTTTATATTAAATAGATTTTGTTCATGTGTTTTCTGATAAGTACTTAATTCATCTGCCTCGTTCAGAACCGAAGAAGAGTACCCCGATGAATCGGAATAAGTTAGAACACTTATATTAAATTGCTGCACCGGTTGTTCTTTTTCAGTAGATAAATTAATAAAATCTATCCCCAATACGCGACCAAGATCCGTTAGTGTATCTACAGTAAAATTATGGGTACCGCTTAACCAACGAGTGATCTCTGAAGGATTTTTTTTACCCAGCGCTTTCATCAACATTTTATTGTTCCACCCTTTTGCCTCCATAGCATCGGCAATTCTGGCTGCCAATAACATTTTTGCATCCATTCTTGCTTGCTGTTCAGGGGTAATTTCCTCCAGAATCTTTTCCAGAGAACTTTTATTTTTTGGTTTCATACAATTATAACTCCTCTATAATAAATTCCAGATTTCCTATACAATGAAGACCATCATCTGAAATAAAGCACAGACACCATCTCCAGGCTTTCCTTCATGAACTTTAAAATATTATAAGCGGGCTCCCGCTCTATACCCTATGGTCTTTAAACGAGAAATCAGCTCAATTGTTTCACTTTTAAATGTATTTATATTTTCATCAATAAAAAAATCAAGGAAAGTTTTCGACTTACTACAATCTAAAACCGAGTATGTTGAACATTTTCGTCCACTTAAATCATCTATTTTGACCAGTTTATATTTTATCATTTCAAAAAGAGCTACAAAGGTAGAATGTTTTACTTATATGCGAAATATATTTCTCTCAAAAAATTGCTAAATTCTGTGTATTCATGCTAAAGGTAACTGAGAATGCAGTAATTTCGGTAAAAGGAAGTGTAGTGTTTTCGGTACCCCCCTCTAAAAGAAAACAATATTAATTTTACGAGCCGTAGCGTTTTTATAGCGATAGCATTTAGCAATTTGGATGGCGACCGGCTAAAGACGGATAAATCTATGGTGCCGGCATCAGGATATCCTCCGGCTGCAGGGGAGCATACGGCCCGTCCTTCACCTCAAAGATTACGGTGCCGCTCTCCAGAACTTCCAGCGTATGCCATTGACCGGCGGGAATATGCACTCCATACACACCTTCAAGTGGGTTAACCAAAAACTCATAGGTAATTTGATTCATTTCACAATAATCCACAATATCCTTCAGGTTACTGCTTGCCAGCACATCATGTCTGTACTTGCAATACACCATAGCGGCACTCTCACCCAATCCGCATTTTTTCTGCAATTCGAAGAACTCTTCCCGTTCCTCTTTCAAGGGTTCCCATTTTTCAAATGAGATTGTTTTTAACAGGTTAACCGTATTTTGAATGAGAGTCTTGTGTGAACCTGCCAACTCAGATTCATACACGATGTCAAGTATTACAAAAGAGTATGACGGCAGTATCCTGGGTAACAAATTCAGACAATTCCCCTTGATAAAATGAATGATCACATCGGAATCAAGAATTACTTTTATCAATTTTGTGTCTTTCATGATCAATCCCAACCAAGTCAGTCGCTATTTTGTGTGGGATCCACTCCAATCTTCGACAAGAGTTCAATATAATGACCCTCTGAGATCAATCCCTTATCGAAAAGTGTTTTAGCCCTCACACCGTAATCACCTAATACCAGTCCGTCGTTTCCCGGTAAATACAATGCAATGTCATAACCATATTCTCTTGCCGTTCTGATTACCGGCATTTCACTCAATTGAGCAAATCTTTCTTTGGTTATTAATCGCAACGCACTTAACCGTACCAAAAGTGCACTTCTCGACACGCCAAAGAAATGTTCCAATTTTAACACTGTCGCTATTGACACATCATTTTGCAATAGTTCTTCTTCAGGAATCATTTTCTTTATCCCCATTTCAGGCATCAGGAAAAATGATGCAAATAAGTCGGCCTCCTTTTCTTGTTTTGATGAAGAAGCACTCCCCGGATTGCAATAATGAACTACGAATGTCTCCTGCACATACAGATGATAGAGTTCATGAGCAATTGTAAAATGTTGTCTACCTGTGGGGTGGTTAGAATTGACTAAAATAAATCTATTGTCATTCCTTTTCAGACACATCCCTGAAAAATTCTCTCCCAAAGATTTAAAAAGCGTGAGAATATTCAATTTCAGGAGCAGTTGCTTAACCGGTACAGGATCGTAAGGCGATAACCCCCATTCAGTCCTCAATTCGCTGGCTTTTATTTCAATGAGGTCTTTCTTCATGGATGCAAAATATGATTCATTTTCAGGTATGCTTTCACTACATCCTTAAAACTGGCAATATCCTCCAAATCTTCTTCCGACAAATTATCCGTTCTGAAAGAGCAGATCAATGCATCTTTCACCTTTTCAGGATCATTTTCATAGAAGTCGGCAATATCCACGCCATACAAATTCGATAACCTGATCAAAACCGGAAGAGGTGTTTCCCTTGTTCCGAGTTCATAATTAGCCAGCGCCCCTCTCTCTATGGAGAGGAAAGAGGCGACTCTATCCTGCGTTAATCCTGACGCCTCTCTGAAAGCTTTTAAATTATTCGCTGATTTCATTATTTCCTTGATATTAAGTAATTACTGAGCCACATAAAATTTTTCTCTTTTGGCCAGTGCCGTTGCAAAGTTATAACAAAAAAATAAAACAAACTGTTTTTGCAACATCTATTTTAATCTGTCCAGTAATATTCTTTCAAAAGTTCACCCAGTGTAACCATTTCCTTTGTCTGTCAGGCAAAGTTATTTAATCAATTGATATTTCCTGTTTTATATGTAGCTTCTTACTCCCAAAAATCAAGATCATCAAATGGATTTGTAATGTGCGGTTATTGACCCTTTTTAGCGTGCATCATCGGGAATTTAATCATGTAAAGGCCCATCAACACCGGCAGCAGGATCACGAATATGCCCCACCCCCTCACCGGATAAAGCCCGATGATCAGTGCCGAGCAAAGCAACTGCATTTTGTATTGCATTATTCAGATAAGGTTACAGCCGCGAGTAAATATCACATTTCAGTTTCTCCATCAACCACAAAAGCAAAGGTGGGAATTTGTTTTCTGGGCGTAATTTTTCTACTCATGGATTAAGAACTTAGAAGGTATGTCACGATTGGTGAGATGGCTGAAATTTGATTAAGAATTCAAATCTAAATAGTAATCCTCGGTATTTGGCTTAGCACCCTGTTTCCCGCTTTTGTATGCATTCAGCACATTGGTGGTATCCCGCACAACGGAACTGTCAAAATCGGCAAGAGAATAGAGTTCAGTTGCGCAATCATCATTCTTATCGGTAAACCAGATAGCATCATTTCGATAGATATCTTTATTATTTAAGAGCTCCCTGTTATGGGTAGTGGCTATAAGTTGCGATTCTTTTGAATTCATCAAAAAAGAGAGCAGAAAATGCTCATAAAGGTCAGGATGCAAGGAAGCCTCCAGTTCATCTACAGGCAAAATCATCGAGTTTTTCAAAATAAGTGCGAGCAAGCCGGCAAATCCGTAATACCTCCTGGTACCGTTCGATTCACTAACGAAAGGGAGCGAATAACTATTCCCATTAACAGTATGTACCAATTCCAAATCAAGGATGGTGAATTCCTTTTTCAGCTCCGGCGATTTCACTTTCCTGTTGGATTCTTTCATACGTTTCAAAATGAATTCATAGAAGGAATCAGGCAATTCCATTTTTTCCTTTCTAATCACGATATCCGAAATATTAAAATAAGTGAATTTTCCTCAGGGGTCTTTTGATCAAAAAGAAACGGTTCAAAATCTAACGATTCGGTTTTTTGGTTCGCCGGAAAAAGCACCAGCTTCCGTAGAAATTCCAGCGCCTCCAATATGGCAGATTTACCCGATGCATTGGGTCCATAGAATAATGCAACTTTCAGCAACCTCAGCTTACCAGCTTTGATAATATAAGCGTCTTCAAGATGGGTTGATTTGTCCGCTTCAAAAGAGAGAGTTTGCCGATCTCTAATGGGACCAAAATTTTTAATACTGAAATTTACGATGATGCGGTCGGTGACCGCCAACACCAATATCAATCAAGAGCGTTTACCCTGAAATGATATCCAACTCTCTAAACGGAATGACCGTAATCCCATTACTCCGCCTCTGCACGGTATCTCCTGCATAGACCACATAGCCCCTATCCATTCCCGATATTTTAAACCAGGCGATCATCGATTTAAAAAAATGATCTGTGATAGTTTGTCCCGATTTTATTTCAACCGGAAACAGACCATCAGCCGTCTCTATCAGCAGATCCACTTCATTTCCCACATTATCCCGCCAGAAAAAAAGATCGTTTCTTTTCCCCTGATTATATCTTTTTTTCAGAAACTCAGTTACAATCAAATTCTCAAAAAGAGCACCCCGGAAAGGATGTAATGTCAGCTGCTGAGGGTTCTCTATACCCAGTAGTGCAGATGCCAATCCGGTATCGTAGAAGTAAAGTTTGGGCATCTTAACCACACGCTTATTGAAACTCCGGTGATAGGGTTGCAATCTAAAAAGCACGAATCCAGCCTCAAGTACAGACAGCCACGAGGAGATCGTTTTATTGTCCACCCCCACCTCAATAGCTATACTGTTCATGTTCAGGAGCTGCCCGATGCGTCCGGCACACAGTCGCATAAACCGCTCAAAGGTATAGAGGTTGGTGATATTTCTGATCAGCCTCACATCTCTCTCCACATAGGTCCTGATGTAATTATCATAATATTTTGAAATATCAATGTCCGCATTATACAATGCAGGATAGAAACCTTTAAATATGAACTCGTCAGCTGTCAGTTCTCTTTCTTTAATTTCCTGCAATGAAAGAGGCAAAAGGTAGAGATACCCCACCCTACCGGCTAAACTTTGTGAGATGTTCTCCTGTAAAAGAAAGTTATTCGATCCCGTAAGAATAAACTGTCCCTTTGTTTCATTCTCGTCCAGCAATGGTTGCAAATAAGAGAAGATCTCAGGTGTCCGTTGTACTTCATCCAGGATAGCGCCATCGCTGTAATTGGAAAGAAAACCGCGCGGATCATCCAAGGCAAACCGTCGAATATCCGGATTCTCCAGATTCACATATGCTTTGTCCGGAAATGATGCACGCACCAGGGTCGTTTTACCCGATTGACGGGGACCAACCACTGCCACAGCCTTGTATTGCAAAGCAAGTGACTTTAATTCTTTTTCTGCGATTCTCTCAATATTCATGTTCCAAATTTATCATATTGGAATCAAATTCCGAAAATTTTCATGCTCCAAATTTACAATATTGGAATCAAATTCCGAAATTGTAAAAGTTAAAAGATGATGATTCCGCCCATGATAATCCGATAACTGAAAACTATTTTCTATACCATTCATACATCCGCCGGACACCCTCTTCAATATCGATCTGATGCCTCCAGCCCAGGTCATTCAGTTTGGAGGGATCTGTCAGCTTACGCAGGGTGCCGTCCGGTTTGGAAGGGTCGAAAACGATGTCACCGCTGAATTCCCCAGAGAGTCAGCCGGCTTTCGGTGATGCCATATTTCCGGAGGATATCCACGATCTCCTGTCCCGATCACGTTGTTTTGTATTTGCAGGTTACGATATATAAAATCGGCACTTGAAAGATATTTGTTTTTTTGCACTTCATACTGAGCATCTGTCAAATTTGCTTTCTTTGGCGATATATTTACACTCATCCAATACTTTATCGATCAGAATAATTTCACCAGCATGCAATTTAGATTTAAGGTAATCGAATAACACTTGCTCATTGTCAAATGGCATGTAGTTTCGTCCACTGTCATCTTGTATAACGACATCATGAATTCAATTCTCGCTATGTTATGCTTCACTTTCATGAAATCAAAACCCCATTACGACTGATAAAATTACTCAATCTGTAGCCATTCTGCAAATATTGACTAGGTGGATCACTTCGTTACGTATTCCTGCAACCGGTCCAATTTCGTTCTCAGGTATAGGATTTCTTCTTTCAGCCAGGTAATTTCCCGGTCTTTGGCATCGGTCAATTCATCCGCTATAATACTCTAACAATTTACTATAGAAACCGCAGCTGTCGGAATGAATAATCAGATTAAATCAGTGGGTACATATGCTCCGGAATAATCAAGAGGTAATTGCTCGGGTGCTTACGTTGTGTTGTGACAGTACATTTGATTCTGATATGCTCGGTACATTTAAAGTGATACAGGAGGTACATTAAATCCGCTGTCAGCAAAAGTTGATTTCTTTATACAACCTGCATCCCCCTTTGCACATTCTCCAATGATCACATCCATTACAAGAAACATCGGGGGCATCCAATCTGAATCTCTTGAAGGCCTCATTCTCCTGCCAGATTTCAAGCATAGTCCGTTCTCTCAAATCACCATACGCTTCAGTCCCTGACATAAACGAGCAAGGATACATCTTTAAATCTTCACGGATGAAAGCTGAGAACCTTGCTGCCTCACAAGACTCAACAAACTCAGGCTTAACATTCATCCACCGAACAATTCCGGAAATTGAACAACTATCGAAGCCTATTTTCCTGTCAGTCTTAGCCAATCTCTCAAAGAATGTCTTTGCGCGGTCATTGCTTAGCCCCATAGATCCCTTTCCTCTTCCAACGGGCTTAAAGTTCAAGAAAATGATTGCATTCACATTATTAAGCCACTTCGGTGAAACACTCAGAAGAGATTCAATGGCATCAATTGTCTCTGATGAAAGTATAACATGCAAATTGGTCTTAATTCCCTTCAGCCGCGTTCTAGAAACCAATCTTTCGTAATAATTCAGACCATTTGAAGGATAAAAACTTATGGCCATCGCACCACAATATTTTGCGGTTGCATCCAATATCTCATCTGTCAAGCCTTCTCCATTCGTTGTGTAAGAGGGTATGATGTCATATTCTCTGGTCAACTCCAATACTTTAGCAAATTCAGGATGCTGGTTGGGGTTTCCTCCCCCCAATGCTATTTGTAGCACACCCAGGTCTGCAGCCTGCTTAACCAGAAACTCATAATCATCAAGGCTTATATGTCTCCCCTCTCTAGAAGAAGACCGGTAACAGAAATCACAACCTCTTTCACAATAGTTCGTTATAGATATATCCAATAACTCCGGGCCATGTTTACTCCACTTTGGTTCTGGATACCCCCCATCCTCACATCTAATAAAGAATCCTGTTTGTTGATTAAAAAAAACCTTGTAATGCTCATTTTCGTAATGCTTCGAAATAGTCTTACCAACCATCATTCGTTGCATCTATTACCAAATTAGAATTATCTATAACAAAGCAATCTGTACATAAGACACATTCCAAAGC
>JAQUJQ010000051.1 GCA_028680875.1 Eubacteriales bacterium | reverse complement strand
AAGGGCCTATTATGTATTAACAAAACGTGGACAGGATCTTCTTGCTCAAAACCACGAACGTATTACCATGAAGATATTAAAACAATATCCCGAATATATCGAATTTATTGGAGGTAAGAAAAAATCAGAAGAAACAGATACTAAAAATGTATCCATGGAAGGTGAACCAGATACAGGCAGTAGTTTATCTCCACTTGAAATAATAGAAAATGAATTTGAGAATCTGATCGAACAGCTTTCCAATGATTTATTGGATACTATTAAATCCTGTTCACCATCGTTCTTTGAAAAAATGGTGGCCGAATTATTATTTAAGACGGGATATGGTGGCTCAAGGCAAGATGCAGTTAAGGCTATAGGCAAGAGTGGAGATGAAGGCGTAGATGGTATTATTAAAGAGGATCGCCTGGGGCTTGATGTAGCGTATATTCAAGCCAAGAGATGGTCAAATACAGTTGGCCGACCAGAGATCCAGCAATTTGTTGGAGCATTGCAAGGTCAAAAGTCCCGTAAAGGAATCTTTATCACAACTTCTAGTTTTACCAAGGAAGCATATGATTATGTCTCAAAAATTGATAATAGAGTTGTGTTGATTGATGGAAAGCAGCTTGCTCAATTGATGATAGAACATGATTTGGGTGTATCGCCTATGGTAACCTATAGTATTAAAAAAATTGATACTGACTTCTTTGCAGGTGAATAGAAAAGATACTTGGAAAGGAAAACTGTAAAAATATGTATCCAATATAGTTATTTGGGGTTCGGATTTTTGAAATATTTCTATGCTTAGGCCATTAATGGCGAAGGCAGGTCACTGTGTTATTAGCGATTTCCATAGCTAGATGAAAAAGAGTCTACCTTACCTCTTGAAAGGATGAGATATAATATGAGCAGTCAAATATTGCAAAATGTAATTGATAGGTTTAAGAATGAAAATGAGTTTGATGATTCAATGGATATCTTTTCTATATTTTCATTAATGCAAATTTTTAAAAAACAAGATATTGAATTATCAGATATTGAGGATAGTATTATTGATGGTGGCGGAGATGGAGGAATTGATAGTATTATTATTATGATTGACGGGAAATTAATAAGAACAATGGAAGAGTTTGATGACTTTAAAAATGAAAACAATAATCAAGTTAACAATAACACCAGGCTAAATATTTATTTTTCTCAGATAAAAAAATCCTCTTCATTTAAAGAGTTAACTTGGGAGAAGATGTTATCTACATTTATGTTTGCCTATGAAAATAGTGATATTAATTATTGTTTAAATCCAGAAACAGAGGATAAAATAAATTTAGTAAAAACTAGCATCGATTTTGTTATAACTTTTAGTAATCTTATTAGCATTAAGATAAATTATATAACTAAAGGTGATACTTTAAATATTTCTGACGGAGTAAAGTTAAAAGGGGAGCAATTAGTTTCGAAAATCAAACAATGCACTAACACACAAAAAGTAGAACTTGCATACTATGGAGGCAATGAATTACGTGAAATATTCAACACCCCATTAGAAACAGAAAGTATAATTAAATATGAAAAAATGTTGGAAAAAAGCTTTAACACTTATAATGATAATTCATTTGTGATCTTAGTTACTATTGGTAATTATTATGATTTTATTACATCTGATGAAAATGAATTACGAGAAACTATTTTTGAAGATAATATAAGGCATTTTGAAGGTAATGTTATGGTTAATAATGCTATAATAAAAACTCTTAAGGAGGAACCGTTTATTGAGTTTTGGGCTTTAAACAATGGTATTACAATCCTTGCGGATGAGATTATACCAATAACGAACAACAGATTGCGAATCAATAATTTGCAAATTGTAAATGGGCTACAAACTTCATTTTGCATTTATAATTATTTTAAAAACACCCCGGATGATTTAGAGAATGAAAAGCGTTCTATACTTGTAAAAATAATAAAAGTTACTGATGAAACCATATCAGATAGAATAATTAAATGTACGAATAGCCAAACTGCTGTAAGACCAGCAGATTTACGAGCAACGGATACATATCAACGGGATATAGAAAATAATTTTTTGGCAAATGGATTTTATTATAATCGAAGAAAAAATTATTATAAGAATCAAGGGAAACCAAGGGCAAAGATATATAGTATTGCAAATACGGCACAATATGTTGAAGCAATTTTATTTGCGAGCCCGAGTTCAGCTCGCAACAATCCTACTTCATTGTTAAAGAAAGATACTAATTACAATAAGATTTTTAATAAAAAAAATGACATAAATATTTATAGACAATGTTGTATGATTTTTTCTAATGTAAAAAAAGTGGTAAAAACTATCTCCAGGGATAAAGACATAATAAGGGAAAAGTATAATTCAAGTGTTGATATATTCATGCTTCATTTATCATATATAGTAACTTGCATAATAACTGAGAACAATGTTAACCAAGAGAAAATACAAACGTTAGTTGCTGAAGATATTACTCCTGATGTTTGCAACGATGCATTACAATTATTAATTACAGTTATTGATAATAGCCCAAAAGCTAATGTTATTACTTTATCCAAGAGTAGCAAGTTTGATTTAGCAATTAAAGAAAATTTAAATGCAATATGATGACCTCAATGCCCCGAAGGGGTATTTTTATTTGATTAAACATAGGAAGATTAGAATCGGAAATCATTTTGCTCATGGTGATTAGGATAGTATTTGGATTGAAGTGCGAAACTTGTCCAAGTCTTTGGGAAATCATAGAGATCTTTTAGCTATTGAAAACAGGTTTATGGAAAAACACATTATTCCATGCTGAAAGGGGAAACTACGTGGCACGTGCAGACTTGCTTTATGATGTAATTAAATATGGGTTGGCTGGTGATAGTACAAATCTTAGGCGTGCGGCTGAAGCTATATGTGCAGAAGAGCGTGCCAAACAACATATGATTTTGGCCGGCAAAATTGAAGATTTGCTTAATAATTCAGACCGCAGCATGAGAAAAGAACAAAATCCATATCCGCTCGTTAAAAATGGAAATGGAGATCAATCATTTTTTGTTGAAACTAATCCGCAAAAAAGACTTGAGCTTCTTATACTTCCTGATGTAGTAATGTCAGCCTGTAAAGAATTAATTGAAGAACAAACCCGGGCAGATTTATTGCGTTCTTATGGCTTAGAACCCCGCAACAAAGTGCTCTTAATTGGACCACCGGGAAATGGTAAAACCTCATTAGCCGAAGCTATTGCTGAGGCTTTAATGCTTCCACTACTTACGGTTCGTTATGAAAGCATTGTGGGTGCCTACCTGGGGGAAACGGCTGGACGTTTGTCTAAACTGATGGAATATGTACGTACTCGCCAGTGTGTGCTTTTTTTTGATGAATTTGAAACTTTAGGCAAGGAACGCGGGGATGTACACGAGACAGGGGAAATTAAGCGGGTTGTAAGTTCTCTTTTATTGCAGATTGATGCATTGCCCAGTTATGTTGTTGTAATAGGAGCAACCAACCATGAGCAGTTGCTTGATAAGGCGGCGTGGAGGCGTTTTCAACTGCGCATGGAAATGCCTCGACCTACTCGTACTAATCTTGAAAAGTGGTTTGCCCAATATGAACAACGTACCGGTTTTAAGTTTGGGCTGGAACCAAGTACATTGGCCAAAAAAATGTATGGAAGCAGCTATGCGGAGGCTGAAGAACTGGCTGTTTCTATTTACCGGCAGTATATATTGCATCTACCCGATGCAGATGTAAAAAGTTTGACCGCAAATGCCCTTAAAACATACAATGCGCAGAATAGGATTAATTATACCACTAAAAGTGAGGAGAAGTACAAATGCCAGACCGACCTTTGATTTTATTTCCCCGACCTGCCAATGCGGATAAGGAAAGTCGTCAGGGTGGCTCTCCTAAGTTTTCTAAACCAACTATTGGGCGTCAGATGCAGCGATTGGAGCCCAAGTTTATTCAATTAATGAAAGCGTTTGATCTGGAAAACATTAGACTACAGCATTCGCCCGCAGGTATCAATCCTGAGTACGCACTTGTCTTCGAGATCATTGGCAGTGTTAATAGATTTTATAACGCGATAAGTAAAATAGAGGGATTTGACTGGATGTTCGAAATACCGCTTGAGCATATGGTCAGTGATGAGGATTTCTTTCCACTTGACAAAAGTGGTCAACGCAAGGAGGGAGATCTATCCGGTAAAATCTACTGTATTATGACCAACAGGAGGGCCATTGAAGAATTACTTTCTCTTTGGCGACAATATGAACGTGATAATGATATGGTATTCCCGAGAGGAATAACCCCTCTGCGAGATGTATTCCTGCAACTGCGTGATATAAGGTATTGGAGTGCCAAAGATCGTATTGAAGAAACTGGTGTAATGGAATACTGGCAGGAAAATCTTATTGATGAGGGAACAGCAGAGGTTATCTTTGAAGTTGAGCTTTTTTACCGTAAAAATCAGATTCAACGGAATAAAGCTTCTCTTAGAGTACGTTCCGCTATTGCTGAACTTAATGGGCATGTATTATCAGAGTGTGTGATAGAAGATATTACTTATCACTGTATTCTAGTCTCTTTGCAACGAAATCAAATACAAATATTAGTTGATAATTATGAGGATGTTGCACTTGTAAAGGTTGAAGAAATAATGTTCTTCCGTCCGGTAGGACAGATTGCTTTTCCATCGATTGATGAGATATATGAAATGGAAGAACCAATTGAAGAGAAACTAGTACCTGGAGATGAACCTATTGTAGCCATTCTTGACGGATATCCAATGGCAAATCATACTTTACTTTCCGGCAGACTTATTATTGATGACCCGGATAACTGGGAATCAGGGTATCTGGTTAAAGACCGTAACCATGGCACAGCTATGGCCTCGCTGGTCATTTACGGTGATTATAGTATTAATCAAGTTCCTGATGGAAGAAAAGTCTACATCCGGCCGATTTATAGGCCAGTAGAAGGATTACATAAAAACTATGAAATGGTTCCTAAGGAAGTTATTCTGGTTGATTTAATACATAGAGCAGTAAAACGGATTTTTGAAGGGGAAGGGGAGTCGCCACCTGTAGCAACATCTGTAAAGCTAATAAATCTCTCGCTGGGAGATTCCAACAGACAGTTTGTCAATATGATAAGCCCCTTGGCACGCTTACTTGATTGGCTAAGCTACAAGTACAAAGTGCTTTTTATAATAAGTGCCGGTAACCATAATGTAGATGGCCTCGATTGTGGCATTGATTTTGATAGTTTTAGACAGCTTTCTTATGATGAGCGAGAACAACTCATTATTCAGTTAATAGAACGGAATTCAAGGAATATGCGCTTGTTATCTCCTGCGGAAAGCATTAATAGTTTATCGATTGGAGCATTATTTGAGGATGGTGGAGTAGCTGAGGAAAATGATAGATTTGTGTTACCCTATCATAACCCTCTGCCAAGTCCTATTTCGGCCATAGGCTTGGGCCATAATCGTTCAATAAAACCTGATATATTCTATAACGGAGGAAGGAAGTTCCTAAGCGATTCATTTATAAATCGACAGATGAATTGGGTCGGAGCTAGGAACCCAACAGCTCGTGGACCGGGATGCCTGGTGGCTGTTCCTGGAAGCATCGGTGACAGGTCTTATAAAGCTTATACATTTGGTACCAGTGATGCTGCAGCCCAGGTTAGTCATGAAGGCGCAAGATGTTTTGACATTTTAGAAGACATATTTACTAATCAGAATCGTGAATCAGTGCCTGATCTTTATGCAGCTCTTCTCATTAAATCAATGCTTGTTCATGGCGCATCATGGGGAGAGAATGGTCATTTAATAGTAAAAGCATTAAATCTAACAGGAGGAGATGCCAATAGGATATTCCGCTGGATTGGAAATGGTAGTCCTGACATTTCCAGGGTGAGAGAATGTGCCAAAAATAGAATTACTCTAATCGGATATGGTAGTTTAGTAAAGGATAAAGCTCATATATATCAATTGCCTCTTCCTTTTGATTTTTCATCAGCTCGAATATACCGGCAATTAACAGTTACGCTTTCCTATTTTTCTCCCATAGAACCTTCAACCCAAAAGTATCGCACCGCTTTATTGTGGTTTTCATTAGAAAATAACGTTCTGGTTTCATCAAGAGTAAATACTGATGTGAAAGCAGTACGACGTGGTACCGTGCAGCACGAAATATTCTATGGAGATAAAGCGATGGTATGGGATGTAGGAGATTCCATTGGAATAAAAATAAATTGTGTAGAAGATGCCGGAAAACTTACTGATCCCATACCCTACTCAGTTTTGGTAACTTTCGAAATGGCAGAAGAACTGGATATTGATGTTTATACTGATGTTTTTACAAAGATTCGGGAAATGATACCTGTTACTGCCGGTATATAGGGTTAATTAATAATAAATTGTAAACCATCGAGAATTCCAAAAGTTAAATACCTGAAATATAGGATTATAGGAGCTTTAGTCAAAGTGAAGGGGTTATTAATTAATATCTATGTTCATCTTGTTAAGTTCTTGTATAATTGAGCAGATATTGTTTTCATAAAGTCCGATACTTCGAGGATTTTGTTGTCTAATTTAGAAGACTTTGGATAGGACGAAATCGAGTTAATGCACCGTAACGATGAATTAGAGGTTTTGTTATGAACAAGGTACTGATTTATGTTGAGGGCCCATCGGACAAATATGCTATGAGCAGTTTACTGGGTTCCCTGATTAGCGAAAAACTTCAGGCAGGAATACAAATCTAGGAAGCAGGAATCGGAGGAAAGGAAAAGTAGGTAGGATGAAAGCTAGCCTGGGAAATGAAGAATTACTAAATCTGCCTAAAACCGCTTTTCTCTGCAGCCGCCGGGTACCGGCTTCCGCTGTGCTCAAATGCTATGATTGGGCCAACGCCCAGCGTGAGGCCAGTCGCTGCGTTATCAGCGGCTTCCACAGCCAGATGGAAAAAGACGTCCTGCATTACCTTTTGAAAGGTACCCAGCCCATCATTTTAGCCCTGGCTCGCGGCCTGAAAACCCGCCTGGAACCTGAACTGAAACCCCCTTTGGAGCAAGGCCGCCTGCTCATCATTACCCCCTTTGACCATTCCGTAAAATGGGTTACCGCAGAAAACGCCGCCATCCGCAACCGGATGATGATAGAGTTGGCTGATGAGATAGTGGTGGGCTATTCCAACCCGGAAGGACAACTGGATATGATTCTTCACTATTATAAAGAGAGAATGATTGTCAGGTTGTAAATATTGGAGTAGATATATTAGCTGGAATCATGAAAAAACATATCCAGTATAAAGAGGACTTCAAATGTTATATTTCGGAAAATTCAGCTCCAAATATCCAGAGCAAATTGAAGGGAGATTCTATGCGGCAGGATCTGAAGGGATTGACTGGTATGGTGGAATAAAGACTTATCAAAAACGACTATGTTGCCGCTGCTAAGCCAAACCTGGATAGCAAAATAACAACGAAAGCATTAAAGTTGCCCCTGACTCATCTGTAAGAGGTGTCCCAATAGGATAAAGTGAAAATTAAGCGTTTAAACTAGAATTATAGATCACTATTAGTTCGGAAACAAATTAGTCTTATTTCTTCTTGCCAAAATAAGAGGTGAAAAATATATGAGTATTGATAAAATTCTAAAACAAGCATTAAACCTTAAAATAGAAGAGAGATTTATATTGCTGGAAAGTTTTATCAAGAGTATTGACGATTCTGGCCAGAACCTTGATGATTTATGGGCAGAAGAAGCGAAAAAGAGGCTTGCGGCGTACAGAGAAGGGCGATGGGAAGACATTTCAATGGAAGAGATGTTCAAGAACGGAGAGATGAGAGTCGTACGGCTCAAGGGGGTTATTAATGATGATCGACATTAGAAATCTGCCGGATGCATGGGAGATGATTGACCGGCTGGGTGGAGAAGAAGCCAAAGAGAAAGATGAGCTATACGATATCTATTATAGAATCTCGACCGCTCTTTTTGATTACCGGCTAAAGCATGGTCTATCGCAAAAAAAATTGGCGGATAAGCTGGGTGTTACTCAAGCTATGGTGGCTAAAATGGAGAGTGGCGACTATAATTATACGATTGAACAACTCTGGAAGATTGCTAATAAATTGGGTTTCAGATTTAGCATCGACTTTCAGGAGAGAAATTCATAAAAATGCCGTAGATGAACGACCTTATTACTCTGCTGCATATTTCCATTCATCCACCCATAAAAATCCTCGTAGTTGCCATTCGCAAACGGGAATGTGGTTTTACTTTATGAGTTATCTTCATAAGTGTTTTCAAACAATAGATTCATCCAATCCTGTTTGCTATGCAGTATCTGGGAAATGAAAATTTCGTCTTTAGCGATGCGATAGAAAATGATATACGGTTGGACTATAATGCGGCGGTATCCAGCTTTGACCAGGGACAAATCGTTGGTTGGCAGCACGATCCCCAGGCGAGGTTTGTCTGCCAGTTTAGAATAGAATTCTCAATTCGTTCCAACAACCTGGCGGTATCCTTTCGATTATCTTCAGCAATATAATCGAATATGCTGTCCAGGTCATCTACCGCGTCCCGGGTGTAGCGAATTTTAAGCCTGGCCATGGATACGCTCCTTTAGATGAGAGAAAACCTCTTCGTGTTCGAACAGTTCGCCTGCTGCAATCTGCTTATCTGTTGCGGAGAGCTTTGCTTGTAAGCGAATCCAGGCTTCGCGGCGGCAAAAGGCTTCATGGCTCATTACTACCAGGTCATTTTCGTCGTTGTTGGTGATCAGAATAGGGTCGTCAGTTTCATGACAGAGCTTGGAGAAACCCTTATAATCCGAGCGAATCACCGATGACGGCTTAACAATCATAAGGCCGGGCCGGCGGATTCTGTTTAGCATCATGCATGCCTCCTATCAATTATCTGTCGAAAGTCTACCACGAGGGTTAAGGCAAAGTCAAACAGACCGGTTGGCAGGGCTATTCCGGCGCTTAGATT
>JAQUJQ010000050.1:6386-9130 GCA_028680875.1 Eubacteriales bacterium | reverse complement strand
CGGCCTTATTTCCGGGTATTCTCCTGCAAGAAGAGCTATGCGGTTATCTGCTTTAGAAAGCTTGAGAAACGAATAAAACATTCATTTCTTACGAAAAAGCCTTGACAGAGGAAGGCTTAACCAGTATACTTTTATCTGCATTATGTGCAAAATCCATTAGCCCCGGATTCAAAACATAAGTTATGAAAAACAGGCCAGGGTGGGGTGAAACACCTAGGTAAACAAATATAATAAAACAAGAACAAGAGGTAGTATACAATGAAATCATTCATAGCAAAGCCTCATGAAGTGGAAAGAAAATGGTATATTATTGATGCGGAAGGGAAAACCTTAGGCAGATTGAGTACCGAAGTCGCTTCCATCTTAAGAGGCAAGAGAAAGCCCATCTTTACACCCCATGTTGATACAGGTGACTATGTAATTGTGATCAATGCAGAAAAAGTTCAGGTTACGGGCAAGAAAAGGGAAGATAAGATTTATAAACATCATACAGGTTTCCCGGGTGGACTTCGCCAGATTCCGTTTGAAAAACTCCAGGCCAAGAAGCCGGAGGAAATCATCAGACATGCAGTAAAAGGTATGATGCCCAAAGGGAAATTGGGTAGGCAGATGTTTATGAAGCTAAAGGTATATGCGGGACCTGAACACAAACATTCAGCCCAAAAACCAGAAACTTGGGAATTTTAAAAGAGGGGAGGAATCATAAATGGCAAAAATACAGTATTACGGAACCGGAAGAAGAAAATCATCTGTTGCCAGAGTCAGATTAATCCCTGGAAAAGGCAACATGACCATTAATAAAAAATCATTAGATGATTATTTTGGTATGGAAATTGTAAAAAGAGAGGTCAATCGACCTTTTGAAATTGCAGGCGTTGTAGGCAAATATGATATGATAGCAACCGTAAATGGAGGCGGATTCACCGGTCAGGCAGGAGCCCTAAGACACGGAATTTCAAGAGCCTTGTGTGTGGCAAATGCGGAGCTCCGACCTGCTCTTAAGGATGCAGGTTTCCTATCAAGAGATCCGAGAATGAAGGAAAGGAAGAAATACGGACTTAAAAAAGCCCGTAAAGCTTCTCAGTTCTCAAAGAGATAGTATTTTCACACAACCGTCAGGGGAAATTAACCCTTGGCGGTTTTTATGTAGTGATTGTTATATATTTGTAATTGAATAATAAAGGTGGGCGCCTAAACAGTCTTGTGGCCAAGGCTGTCCAGACGCCCATTCTACCTTTTACTAAAATTTAGTTTTAAAACGTAATTCCGCAAGTGCTGCAGACATCTACGTTTGTTGCTTCCTGACATCTCACATAGGGGCTTCCGACAGAAGTCGAGGCACCGAATTCAACGGGCACAGAGATGCAGATGTTTTGGGTTATGGTGAAGAAACACCTTCCATTCTCTACTCCTCTACAAGGATTCTCCCCGGGCGTAATTGTCGGCTCTCCGCAGCAAGAAACTATTGGAGTTCCGGCAATGGCAAATGGGGTTACAGTGACCGATGCGCAGATGGTAGAGGGCTGGTATCCTACAGATTCGCAGGTTTGAATGATCTGACCGCAGACGGGGCCGCATATACTTAGTTGATTGGCCGTCACTCCGCCACCGAAAAGACATACCGTATTGGGGCCGACTAAGCGGGGCACTGTTAATTCATAACAAAGATTCATTTCACCGTCAACCTTATCCAGACCGAAATCAAACTTCAATCCGGGGCAACCGGTGGGCGGATCGGGACTATCAGTGGTTCGGAGTTCCACGTTTCCACCCTGGCCGAATTCCACCTGCTGTTTTTGCCCATCAATGAATACGGTTACGTTAGTTATCTGACTTTCAGGAATTTCATCACAGATTCCAATTACCAGATGGCTGAGATCCGCATACAATTGAGAATCAAATCCCACTCCGGTGATAGTATAGCAAAATCGTTGATTCTCACCGGGTTCCGGGTTTAAAACGGAATCTTCCAAATCCAATTCCATCACAAAAGGCAGAACACGATCTCCAATTATCTCAGAGTAATCGATTAAAGTGTTGCAGGGCAACTGGGCAGGTTCTTGAGCCATTATAAGCCTCCTATACTAAATCGTCACAATTGGTGCAGATATCAACGCCGGATGCTTCACCGCATAATACATAGGGAGCTCCCACGGTTGCTCTGGCGCCAAATTCTACAGGAACTGCCGTGCAGATATTCTGAGTGATCGTGAAGGTACAGCTACCATTCAATCTACCCGGACAGGTTATCACGCCGGGGGTAATGACCGGGGAACCACAGCAAAAGGTCGTTGTGGCCCCCGACCTTGCAAAAGGAGTAACGGTTACGGGTACACAGACAGAAGCCGGCTGATACCCGGTTGCAGGGCATGTTTCAACTTGTTGCTGCAATATATCTAAAGTCGACATTAAATCAACCTCCTATTTTTTAGTTTCTCTATACATTATGAATGAGATTTGATTTGTGTTACTGTCATTTAATAAGCCCCTTGACAGGAAAAGACCATAGGCAAGGTTTGAAAAACAATTTTAAAATCTAAAAAAATGGAACAAGCTTCAATATATTTTAAATCTAATTGAATTCGATGTTCAAAAGGAAGGTTGTTCCTTCCACTGATCTGAGAAAGGCCGGTTATTCCCGGTTTTACCGATAACAGAAAATCAGCATGTTCACCAAACTTGTTAAGTTCTTCCGGGGTCACGGGTCTTGGACCTACAATGCTCATTTCTCCACGCAGTACATT
>JAQUJQ010000050.1:0-6286 GCA_028680875.1 Eubacteriales bacterium | reverse complement strand
AAAGGCAATGATAAAACCAATTCCACTGATGAAATCCTATTTTTATTACTTTAACCGAATCTTTTTTAGCTTCGGTTATTTCTGCAGTAATAAAATATGGAAATTGGATGGACATTGCTATCAATAATAAATAATTTTTACTATTAAGGGAGAGGTTCATTCATATAGAGCCTCTCTCTTTTTTATTAAAAGAGGATCAAAATGGATTTACAACGGTTTCAAATTACAATAATAGGGTTAGGGTTGATCGGCGGATCTATGGCTATGGCCTTACGGGGGTTTAAAAATGCAAGGATCATAGGAGTTGATGTGGATCCTTATACACTTGAAAAAGCTCTTGAGTTGGGAGTCATCGATGAAGCGTATGAAAATGTGGATGATGGTGTAACTTCTTCAGACCTTGTAATCTTATGTGTGTATCCTCATCATATTATTGAGATAGTAAGCAAAAATCTTAATTTCTTTAAAAAGGGGAGCGTCGTTAGTGATGTTTGCGGAGCCAAATCCCATTTATATAAAATGCTGGGGCCTCTTATTCCATATGATGTGGATTACATTGGTATCCATCCTATGGCAGGAAAGGAGGTTGACGGTTTTGAAAACGCAGACGGACGTATCTTTTATAATGCCGGATTCATCATTACTCCACTTCCTTTTACTCGAACCGAGAGCCTGGTTTTAATGAAAGAATTGGGCGCTCACATTGGATCAAGGGTTACTGTAATTGACCCGGAATCCCATGATGAGATCATTGCTTATACCAGTGATTTGATGCATTTGGCGGCAACCGCCTTATGTATGGATTTCCATCCGGCCATGACAAGTGTTTATACTGCGGGAGCCTTCCGGGATTGTACCCGTATTGCCAATATTAACCCGGCTTTATGGACGGAGCTGTTTCTTCTGAATGGGGATTCAATCCTTCCTTATTTGAACTCCTACATTAACTATTTGAACCGGCTGGAGCAGGCCATTGGATCCCGTGACAAAGATCAGCTTTACCGGTTGTTAGAGAAGGCAAGCATAAATAAAAAGGAGATGTTGAAGCGATGAAAACCATTATAATTCCTCCATCCAAAAGCATCTCGCATAGGGCTATTATCTGTGCTGCTTTAGCCTCGGGGGAAAGTATAATAGAACCGATTCAATTGTCCGGGGATATAAAGGCCACCTTAGGATGCATAAAGGCTTTAGGTGCTGATTGGTATAGGGAGGGAGAAGGTCTGCTTGTAAAAGGGAATATTCGTCCACCCGGGGACAGTGCTGTTTTTGATTGTGGTGAATCCGGATCCACTTTGCGGTTTCTCATACCCATAGCATTGATGTTCCCCGGTCAGTTCCGTTTTATTGGACATGGGAGACTGATGAAGCGCCCTATTGAACCGTACCTAAAAGCCTTTGAGGCAAAGGAAGAAGTAGCAGTTTCATTAAAAGGAGATGTTTTGACGGCCCAAGGACCCATTGGTCCCGGTATTTACAAGTTACCCGGTGAAATCAGTTCACAATTTATTACAGGTCTTCTTCTTGCCCTGCCGCTTCTTGATGGAGACAGTGAATTAATCTTAACTTCCGCTCTGGAATCAAAAGCTTATGTGGATATAACTATCAGTGTTATGAGATCCTTTGGTGTCCAAGTGGAAAACAAGGGGTACCAAAGGTTTATAATTCCCGGACGACAAATTTATCTCCCTTGTACGTATAATGTGGAGGCAGATTTATCGGGGGCAGCATTTTTCCTGGTTGCGGGAGCTCTTGGATATCCGATTGAGTGTTTCGGTTTAAACCAAAATTCGATTCAGGGAGACAGAGAAATATTGAATATCCTAAATACCTGCGGTGCCCGCATAGAATACAGTCATGAAGGCGCAATCCGGGCTACAGCCGGTACCTTAACAGGTATAGAAGTTGATGCCCGGGATATACCCGACTTGGTTCCGCCACTGGTAGCTCTATTATGCTTTTGTAAAGGAGAGAGCAGAATTATCAATGCAGGACGATTAAGAATGAAGGAGAGTGACCGGCTTAATGCATTGACACAGGAATTTAACAGGTTGGGAGCTCATATAACTCAAGGAAAGGATTGGCTTAGGATCAAAGGAGTGGATACGCTTCGAGGAGGGAATGTGGATTCTCACAATGACCACAGGATTGCGATGGCCTTAGCAGTAGCTTCTGTTAAAAGCAATGGCCCTGTAAACATAATCAATCCATCCTGTGTAGATAAATCATATCCCGGTTTTTGGAAAGATTTTTACGGAACGGAAAGGGTGAGCGATCATGAGTAATGTGTGGGGGCATAAAATCAAAGTATCAATATTCGGAGAATCTCATGGAGAGGGGATCGGTATCGTAATTGGAGGTCTGCCGGAGGGGGAAACAATTAATCTTAATGAAATTATAAAGGATATGGCCAGGCGGGCACCGGGGAACAATGAACAGTCCAGCCAACGTCAGGAACCGGATCAGGTGAAAATTCTCAGCGGTTTATTTAAAGGAAAAACCACAGGAGCTCCTTTATGTGGAATTATCTTTAACCAAGATTATAGATCAGAGGATTACGAACAAAGCTTGCCTCGACCCGGTCACGCAGACCTGGTAGCTTTTATGAAGTATCAAGGGTATAACGACTATCGGGGTGGTGGGCATTTTTCCGGGAGGTTGACAGCCCCGTTGACCTTTGCGGGTAGTATTGCAAAACAAATTCTTGTAAAACGTAGTATTAAAATTGGTGCTCATATCAAACAAATTGCAGATGTTTACGATCAAAGCCTCATCACAGTGGATAAGGAGATCTTATCATCATTTACAGATTCATCATTTCCGCTGATTGATCAAAGTGTAAGGGAAGGAATGGTTAGGGTTATTAAAAAAGCAAAGGATGAAGGAGATTCAGTGGGAGGGATCATCGAGTGTGCCGCAGTAGGTTTGCCTGTTGGAATGGGGTCTCCTTTTTTCCTGTCCATGGAAAGCAACATTGCAGCTATGATGTTCTCCATACCTGCTGTAAAGGGAATCAGTTTTGGTAAGGGTTTCGATTTTGCTTTAATGCGAGGAAGTGAAGCAAATGATCCGATTGTTTTGGATAACGGCATGATTACCATGTCCAGTAATCATAATGGCGGAATAAACGGAGGGATAACTAATGGGATGCCCCTTATATTTCAAGTGGCGGTCAAACCTACCCCTTCCATTTCGATTCGTCAAGATACGGTGAATTTGGAAAAGATGAAGAGGGCAGTGATAAAAGTTCGTGGCAGACACGACCCCTGTATTGTTCCCAGAGCAGTTCCTGTAATTGAGGCAGGGCTTGCACTCTGTCTATTAGATGCTTGGTATCTTGAAGGGAGGAAATGATGGAGCAGGCTGAAAGAATGAGATTTGCTGTCGTTGGTGATCCGATAGAACACAGTCTTTCTCCGGAGGTGCATTTACCTGTTCTTTGCCAATTTTGCAAGGACGTAAGCTATGAAAAGGTTCATGTGAAACTCTCTGAATTAGATGAGTGGATTGACAGAGTCAGGCGGGATGAGATTGATGGGTTTAATGTGACCATGCCACTTAAGTCTGCTATCATTCCATTGTTAGACCGGATTGAGGGGGATGCCGGTATTTTCCAATCGGTTAATACGGTGGTTAATAAAAATGGCAGACTATACGGTTATAACACGGATGGAGAAGGATTTTCCCTTTCATTGTTGGATAAAGGGTTCAAATTAAAAGATTCTAATATTCTTTTGTTGGGAGGCGGAGGGGCAGCTCGTACCATTGCCCTTAAGGCTGCATTGGAAGGAGCAGGACAGATCATAATTTTAGGCAGAACCGTTTGCAAGGTTTTGGAGATTTGTAGTGAGGTTAGAAAATGCAACAAGAAAGTAAAAATTCGATATGGGAATTTGGAGGATATAGTTGATCATGCAAAGGCAACACATATCCTGATAAATGCAACACCTTTGGGGATGACAGGTGTTCCTGATGATTTTGAACAGCTTGAATTTTTGAATAAACTTCCTCATGAGGTCTTGGTGATGGATTTGGTTTATGAGCCGCCTGCAACCCGTCTTCTTATCCGGGCAAAAGATCAGGGACTAAATACTCTCAATGGGTTGGAGATGTTGATTTATCAAGGGATCCTAGCCGACCGGCTATTTTTAAATATGGACCTTGATCTATCAAGTTTGCATAAAAGCATTATAAAAAGGCTGGAAGGGAAGGTTGGCCGAATATGATTATTGTTTTAAAACAGGATGCAAATCCTGAAAAGGTTAAAAAACTAAAAGAAAAAATGGAAAAAAGGGGATTTGTAATCCAGGACATTAAAGGGGAAACCACCACTATGATTGGTTTAGCCGGTGATACCACAGTTCTGACTCCTGAAGCATTTTTAAGCTTGGATTTTGTAAAGAACATAATTAAGGTACAGGAGCCTTACAAACTGGTTGGGCGAAGATTCCACCCGGAGGATACAATAATCGACGTTCAGGGAAGAAAGATCGGAGGAGGGAATTTTGCAGTAATAGCCGGGCCCTGTTCTGTTGAAAGTGAGGAGCAGATTCTATCTATTGCCAGGGATGTGTCTGTTTCCGGGGCTTCATTTTTACGGGGAGGAGCCTTTAAACCCAGGACGTCACCTTATGCTTTTGATGGCTTGGGAATGGAAGGGTTGGAACTTATGAGGATTGCCCGTCAAAAGACCGGTCTACCCATCGTTTCAGAAATCCTGTCATCGGAACATTTAGACGCTTTTGCCAATCATGTCGATATTGTTCAGATAGGTGCCAGGAATATGCAGAACTTCCGTCTGCTTCACCAGGTTGGAGAGTTGAAAAAACCGGTTCTGCTAAAAAGAGGACTGTCATCAACCATAAATGAACTTCTGATGGCAGCGGAACATGTAATGGTGGGAGGTGGTTCAGAGATAATTTTATGTGAGAGGGGAATTCGAACCTTTGAAACAGCAACCCGTAACACACTTGATATTTCGGCTGTCCCTGTGTTAAAACGGGAATCACATCTTCCTGTTATCGTGGACCCATCTCATGCCGGCGGATACTGGTATCTGGTAGAACCTTTAGCACTTGCCGGGGTAGCGGCCGGAGCCGACGGATTGATTTTGGAAGTTCATAACATGCCTCAAAATGCTCTGTGTGATGGTCAACAATCCATTACACCTGAAGTATTTCATCGGTTGATGAAGAAAATAACGGAGATTTATAATACAGTTCATGGAAAATAAAGGGGGGTTGCATTGTGGATTATATAAAAAAGTTGGATGATGTAAGAAAGCAATTGGATGATCTTGATGATCAGATGGTTACCTGCTTTGAAAAAAGAATGGAATTGAGTAACCAGATTGCATCCATCAAACGGGAAGGAAATATAGGATTAGTGGATGAAGCAAGGGAACAAGCTGTTGTCAATCGGGTTGTTGAAGCCGGTAATCCAAAGTATAAAGGTGAAATCAGTGTTTTTATGCGTTCTTTGATTGCTCTTTCTCGTTTACGTCAAAGAAAGGCACTGTTTGAAGAGAAGGAAATAAATTTATTGCCATTACCTCGTATTCCTCTAAAAAAAGATATCAAAGTTGCTTTTCAGGGACCTTGGGGAGCATGGGGTGAGCAGGCGTCACTGCAGCTATTTGTTGAGGGAGAAAGGTTTTCTTTTAATAGCTTTGAAGATGTATTTGCTGCTGTTAAAGAAAAGAAGGTTTGCTATGGAGTTGTGCCTATCGAAAATTCACAGACGGGAGCCATCGGTGAAGTGTATGATTTATTAAGACGATACGGATGTTATATAGTAGGCCAGACCTGGGTACAGGTTCGTCATTGCCTAATAGGCATTCCCAAAGGGAAAACGGAAGATGTGCGTGAGGTTTTCTCTCATCCTGAGGGGTTCCGTCAATGTGATCGTTATTTAAGAAACAGGTTTTGGGATTTAACAGCCTGCAGTAATACGGCGGCTGCAGCTCAAATGGTTGCCCGCCGAAGTGATAAGCGGTATGCGGCAATCGGATCAAGGCGTGCTGCCGAGTTGAATGGATTAGCCATCCTTGATGAGGATATTATTAATGACCCTTCCAATCAAACCCGTTTTATTGTGATTGCTGATGTTCCTGAATATGATGATAATTCTGATACAGTGAGTATTATCTTTCGGACAGCCCATCGAAGCGGGGCTTTATGCGAGGTGCTATTTCCACTAATGGCCCAGGATGTTAACCTGTCAAGAATTGAATCCCGTCCCATGTCGGGAGGGAAGTACTGTTTCTTCTGTGACTTAAAAGGGAATA
>JAQUJQ010000049.1 GCA_028680875.1 Eubacteriales bacterium | reverse complement strand
GGGAGGCCTTAGTTGCATTCTGATAGTATGAGAAAAGCCCGGCACCAATTTTGCAGTGTCAGGCTTCATTATTAGATACAGCGTCTCTGCATTTTTTCTCCCCCGTCTCGTCCAGCGGCCCAGTGAGTTTTAAATAGGTTTCGCGCCCGATAGAGCAGTGGACGGAAAACATTTTCCGGCTCATTTAAAATAATCGCTGTTTCCTGTAAAGAAAGTCTTAAAACATCATGAAGTACCAGGGCGGTTTTTTCCCGGTGAGGGAGCTTTGCCAAAATTACCTCCCCCGGGGAGCAGTGTCTGTTAAGACTCGGACAGTCCTTAGGCGGGGCATTGAGATACTCCCGGCAGATTTGGCTTAAAACCTCTTGGGAAGTACAGTCCCTATGAAAACCTTCCTCAGCCAAACGGGATGCCGCCCGGGAAATTAGTTCCACCGCTCCCTCTTCTTCCCCTGTCAATCGATAGGCCAGGTTATAAATAAACGCTTGTTCCCCATTTATACAATTGATTATTTCCCTGATCCCGTTCATTCTCACTCACCCCCGGGCATAATCCAAGTTCAATTACCATGACACTCAACCAAGCCTCTTGTCCCCATTCAGTTGAGGAATACCGGCTTACATACTATTCAGCTGATTAATATAACCTCTTAATTTATCGGATACAATGATATCGTCATTAATATTAGCGTTAAATTGATGACGACCGACGCCACCCGTCATTGAGAAAATCACAATCAACGGTTCACTTCCCCGTTTGTATTGGTAAGCTGCGGAAGCATTTAACAGTTCCTTGATTACCTCAGGATCGTTGATTTCTACCTTTTTGCGCTTGGGCGCATAGGTAACCGTCTTTCCATCGTCTTCAAGGACAATCTCCTTTTCCAATGAAGCCGATACAATATCTTCCGGAAGAAGAATTGTTTTATCATACAAATTTTCATTTTTCAGCCAGTCTATCACATGTTGGTAGTTTTCGTCCAGAACATAGTGATAAGATTTTTCTTTAGTACAGGTAATTTCGATGCTGACAAAATTTCTTTTATTTGTAATTAAATCCTCAAAGGTGGTTTCTGCTAAATCTTGGCGCAAAGCCTCTATGAACTCTTCAATTTGGGCATTGTCCACAAGCAAGGCAGCCTCTTTCGGTGTGCGCTCATCATTGATTTCAATCATTTTGATCTCAGCTAAATTTTGGATCAGCACGGGAAATCTCGCCTGTTTGTATTCCATTGATTCATAGACCGGTTTCAATGCCTGGGCATATAGCTTTTCATCAAAGGGATACTGACGGATCATTGTCTTACCGTTTTTCAGGCTATAAATAATATATCGTTGCGGTCCTTCCTTTTTATGGGGGTCTTCCGTCAATTGTTTATGGAGCATAGTCATTTTTTCGATGTTTTCTTCTGTCTGAAACTGATACATCCCACTCATATATGCCGTTGAATAATATGTGATTTCCTGCCCGGTACTGATTGCAACATCGTTCTCATCCCGGTTGGTCCAGGCATATAAACTGGGAGCAAGATATACTTTCTCCACCTGGTCCGGGGCGGGGACACGACGCTCATAACCGGTGACATCAGCGGTTATGACACCTATCGCTACAATTACGATGGCGGCATAAAGGAGATATCCCTTGTAAGCCCCCCACACCTTTAAGGACCTCTGCACTAGCACTTCCGCGATCCAGTATCCTAAGAGGGAACAAATGACATACCCCAGCATCATTATGGTAAAATCGCCCTGGGATATTTCCGAAAAATAGACGCCGCCTAAAAGCATAAAGGAGAAAGTCAATCCATATTTAAAAACCGGACGGACAATGGGAAAGGCGACAAGATCACCTGCTGCTTCAGATTTTCGTATCCTATAGAGATAATATGCCAAAACAAATAATACAACTGTTCCGACCAGGTACCCGGCAATATGGCTGGCGGTAAAAGCGCTATTGATTCTCCCATCAACCAACATTACAATGGGCAAACTCTCAAGAAAGGTGCCTCTAATTTCCAGGTAGGGGTATCCGTAAAGCATCTGCTTGAGGGTAAAATTGATTAAGAGAAACAATCCCAGCGGGAGAATATGAAAAATGTAATTAAAAACAATATGAGCAATAGAGTTTCCCGTAAACATGCCGACAAAGACGGCTGCGGCATAAACCAGTAGAGAAAAAAGCAGAGTATAGCCCAACCAAGTCAGGATATTGATCAGTGTATAATATTGTTGTAAAAATGTCGCAGCCTGCAATACCATCAATACAATGGCGGTAAAAATAACGGGTATGATCAGTAAAAAAAGCCCGGCAATGCTATGGGTGATGAATAAAACCTTCTTGGTAAGTGGCAAACTGTGCATCATCGCCGCTGACCTGGCTGTCATCAGATACTTAAAAAGAAGAACAGCCAAAACTACCGGTACAATAGAAATCAAAAGAATTTGCAGCTCATTGGCACCACCGGAAAAATCCAAAGACCTTTGGAGCATTCTCACCTGCCATTCATCCATTTCCCGGGAACCAAGCATGAGATGATTGAAAGGAAGGTTAAAGAATAGAACAATAGCATAAAGAAAGCTTACCCACCAGAAACGTTTGAGATCGCTAAAGAACAAACCTTTATTAAATAAGGATGTTTTGGATATCATAACCCATCCCCCCTAGCTCATAAATAAATATTTCCTCCAGCGTCAAGGGCAAAAGATCGAGGATAACAGGATTTGTCGCCTGAACCGTGGAAAGAAGCTTTTCCCTTTCACCTTTGACAATATAAAGTAGAACACTGCCGTTTTGAGAGCGGTGCAGAACATCTACCTCTGCCAGTAAATTCTCAGGGATTTCTCCGCTATATGCCACCTGCAGTTTATGTATATCGGATTTTAGATTATCCAGTTCTCTTTCCACAACTATTTGTCCGTTATGAAGAATACCTACGTGGTCGCAGACATCTTCCAATTCCCGCAGATTATGAGACGAAACCAGTACCGTGGTCTGCTGTTCCGCCACATCCTGCAAGATAAGATTCCATACTTTTTTGCGCATCACCGGGTCGAGACCGTCCACAGGTTCATCCAAAATCATCACCCGGGGCATCAGGCTGATCCCCAGCCAAAAGGCCACCTGTTTCTGCATCCCTTTGGAAAGCTGGATGACTCTTCTTTTCGGTTCAATGGGAAACACCTTTTTTAAAACCTCAAATCTTTCCCAGTTCCAGTTAGGATAAATGCGCGCATATAATTTGGCCATTTCATTGATATTGTACTGAGAAAAGAAATACAAATCATCGGGAATATAGACCATAGTAGACTTGATTACGGGATTTTCATAGACAGGCTCGCCATTTATTTTTACAGTTCCTGCGTCCGCCCGATAAACACCGGTAAGGTGCTTGATCAACGTGGTTTTTCCGGAGCCATTGGGACCGAGGAGTCCGTACACAGATCCTTCCTGCACATTGATGTTGAGAGCGTCCAGAACTTTTAATTTGCCAAAAGTTTTACTTAAGTTTTTAACCTCAATCACGTGCTTTTACCCCCCTCTTTTCATAAACATTTCGCACCACGGCAATTGCCTGTTCTTGGCTAACATTCAAATAAACCAACTCCGCCAAAATTTTTTCCAGCTCACTCATCAACTCATCGAGTCGCGCCGGGTTGGCGGCAGCATTAAAAGGTGCAACAAAACTACCCTTTGCACGCACAGAATAAATTAACCCTTCTGTCTCCAGATCCTTATATGCTTTTTGAATGGTATTAGGGTTAATGGTGAGAGTCTGGGCTAATTCGCGAACGGATGGGATCCTTTCATCCGATTTCAATATACCGCTGATAATCAATTCTTTGATGTTAGCCTTTATTTGTTCGTAGAGGGGCCGTTTATCTCTAAAGTCTAATTGGAACATCACTCCATCTGCACCTCCTGTCTGTATTATATATTATAATACAGTTCATACAGTTTAAGAATACTTGGGAATTATTTTCTTGTCAAGAGTTTTTTTCAAAAAAAAAACAGGTCCGCTTTATGCCGATTAAATCCAATCTCTCTGCAAATGTGGCAAGCAAAAAGGAGGTGAATAAATCATATTACATATCCAATCACCGGTGTTAATGCTAATCTAAAACTACCCCAGGATAATAATTGAAAAATACCCCAAGGTAAAAAGAATGGTCAGTTCTGATCTGGTGATTATTGATGATTTAATGTTCATGGCTATTGACCGACACGAGGCAAACCTATTTTTTCAACTAATCAACAAGCTTTACGGCCAGACTTCCATCATCATTACATCAAACAAGGGGCCAGAAGACTGGGGAGATATTCTGGGTGATCCGGCGATTACAACTGCTATTTTGGATCGCTTAATCCACAAAAGTGAGGTCATCCACTTAAGCGGCGACAGCTATCGTTTGAAACATCGCCAAACCATTTTTGGCAATAACTAGGTGTCCAAAGTTATTTATCATTTTTTGTTCATTTTTACTTGACAGTTACAGCTTCGTTCCAGGGTCTGAAGATAATCCTTTTTGATATCGGCAATGACCTTGCTTTTATGAATCCATACACCACATTCAAAATGAAGATAAAGACTTCGGAGTGAAGAAAGCCATCCGCATACTCATAAATGTGCACACCGGCACGAATTAGTTCTCGGTAGTATGAACGGGTAGTGGCATGAACAAACCAGCGGTCATGCCTTTGGGGAGTAACAATGCGCACATCGATGCCGCTTTTGGCCGCCAAAGACAATGCAGAGACCATGCTGTCATCAATAATCAGATAGGGTGTATGAATATACACATATTTTTTGGCATTGTTGATAATTTGCAGATAAACGTGTTCCACCACATTTTCCTTATCCAAAGGTGAATCTCCGTAGGGCAGGAAAAAACCATCCGATTCTCCTGTCATAGACCTGATTTCTTCCGTACAATACTTCCCATATTTCTCTGTGGTTGTTTTGCTAAAATTCCACATCTTTAGAAACATTAAGGATCAATATCGCCTTTAACAGCAGTCAACAGATTTTTTAATCCTCTGTTGGAAGATTGAAATTTATATAGCAGGAAGAATAGGGTACCCGATGATCACGATAAATCGGGTTCTAAATACTTTGCGCATCCACTTTTTTTGTTGCATTTTGGAAAGTCCTCCCCAAACACTGGTGGTTGACACAAGTGCTTAACTTGGTAAGTAGTTATCTTACCAAGTTTTTAAACTAATAGTGCATTACTTGCTCAGAGGGGTGGTATGAATGAACGGGGGGAAAGTTACATATAGAAATATATTTTGCTGTTTTTGTGCTGTACCGGGTAAAAATAAATTGGCGTACTACACTAGAGGTATTGACGTAAATTCTCTGGCAATATATCTATAACCCACTCGGCGAATTTGTCGATGGGTTCCTGACAGTTGTTTGTCAGCCATACCTGAATCATTTCGTTTATACCGGCACAGATGAATGAAAGCTTAAGATACTCTTCTGCCGTCAATTTCTTGTAGCCGGTTTGTTGAAGATAATTGCTAGTATAGAATGTTTTGCTGTATTCATATAGGAAACTCCAAAAGGAATTTACGCCTTCTACGTTCTTTATACTGCTAAAATATGACTGGTTATCCTTAATAAAGGTAAATTCATCAATCAGCAGATCTTTGAAATGTCCTTTCGTATATTGGCTAACTAGAAAATCCACATGATTCGTATAATACCAGATCATAAGATCATACTTATCGCGAAAATGTTTGTAGAAGGTTGAACGTGATACATAAGCTTCTTCTAGAATCATCTGAACTGTAATGCTTTCAAATTTATGCTTTTTTAAAAGTTGAACCAATGCGGTGCTGATGATTTTCTTCGTATACATATAGATTCTCCAAATGCTGCACGTGATTTAATCGGTTATTCGCTGACCTTAGGGAAAAGTCTAAATCAATTAAGTGTATACTATAAAGAAATGAATTTGTGTTAATTTCAAAAACGGCAAGAAACAAAACAAGCCATTTGTACTATTTCTAACAAACTTAGGATTTTGTATGTTTAGTAACGATTTTAGAAAGATTATAATATATTAACCGATTAAATGTAAAATTATTTTGAATGGGGGAGATTAAAATAGGTAGACTGAATGGAAAGTAGCAATCATCACTGGTGGCGCACGTGGTCAAGGAGCCGCTCACGCCCGCAGATTTGTGCAGGAAGGGGCAAAAGTAATATTAACAGATGTCATTGTAGAAGAGGGTCAAGCACTTGCAAAAGAGCTTGGTGAAAATGCGAGATTTGTAAAACAGGACGTATCTAGTGCAGATGATTGGAAGAAAGTAGTTGCTGAAGCTGAGTCTACATTTGGCTTGATAAACGTATTAGTTAACAATGCGGCAATTACTTTTAGTGTTCCTATTGAGGAATTGACCGAAGAGCAAATCAAAAGAATCATTGGTATTAATCAGATATCAGTATTGTTAGGTATGAAAGCAGTACTTCCATCTATGAAAAAAGCAAATGGTGGATCCATAGTGAACGTTTCTTCGATTGGTGGATTTGTAGGTACACCGGGTTCCTGTGCTTACGATGGGACAAAGTTTGCTGTTAGGGGAATGACAAAGGGAGCAGCTCAAGAGTTTGCTAAATATGGTATCCGGGTAAATTCTGTCCATCCAGGGATGATTGCTACTCCAATGTTACTGGATGTAATTCCGGAAGAAATACAAGCAGAACTTTTCAAAAATATTCCGCTTGGAAGATTTGCACAACCTGAAGAAGTTACCAATCTTGTCTTATACCTTGCTTCGGATGAAGCTAGTTATTCTACTGGTTCAGAGTTTATAGTTGATGGCGGTTATCTTGCATAAATAGATCACCCTATCAGTTAGTGGTGAGATGGCTTTGTCATTTCTAGCATATATCTTGAGGCGGTCAATTAACATACTTGGAACGGAAGAAGTATTGAGAAGATTGAGGACAAGAAGGAAACCGGTACTCATTTAGAGTGCCGGTTTCTATTTCTTATTCTATTTTTATTTAACTAAGTGCATAATTGTGTAAAAAGAAAATGAGCCACGACCTCATAACTTCGGTTAGAATATAAGTGATAAGCAAATACCAAACCATCACCGATAGCATGACTACCAAAAGGGAAATGACCAGGTTAATAATAGAGTATTGTAAAGCCCTTAGGTTACCTTCTACTCGACGCATATTAGAAACAGAGATTGCCGAGGCTAACCTGCGTGATATTTCTTATGAAGAATTCTTGTTTAATCTTCTTCAAAAAGAAAATGACTTAAGAGTTGAAAATGGTAAGAAGAACCGAAAGGAAACCCAAGACTGGCTTAATTCTCAAAAGTAATATTTTTTTATTTTAATGTGGGGTATTTTTGGTTTATTATATGGGGTGAGTATTCCGGAGCAGTTTACACCGCCTGTCCGGTGATAGGAAACCGCTATTCCGGTCTAATGGAAACCAATGTACCGGGAAAGGAAACCGTGTTTTTAGCCTCTTCCGATATAATGTATCAATGCACCTGATGGTGTAAATACATTTGAAGGAGGTCATCAATATGACCAAATATCGGGAGATCCTAAGACTTCACTGTCTTGGATTCAGCAAAGGATAACAGAGACAACCATTGAAGTTTTCTTTAACCATAACCGTCTATGTTCACATGCCCGTCTACACGGTAGGCCTGGGCAGTACAGCACCATTGTGGAGCATATGCCGGAAGACCACCAGAAATATCTGGAATGGAACGGCGATCGATTCCGTAAATGGGCTGATAAAATTGGTATCAATACTTATCAAGCTGTTGATGCAATACTTACCTCCCAACGGGTGGAACAACAGAGCTACAAAAGCTGTATGGGACTTCTGAAGCTTGCGGATAAATATTCCGCAGAGCGTCTGGAAGCAGCCTGTAAAAAGGCTCTTTCCTACACCGCAGCACCTAGCTACAAGAGTATTAAAAACATACTCACAGCTGGGAAGGATGGTCAGATTACTGATCAATCCCAAGCGCCTGAATCCACCACAAACAAATACAGCATCACCAGAGGTGCCGGTTACTATGGGAGGTAAACAGCTATTATGACAAATCAAAGTACTATTGATAAATTGATTGAAATGCGCCTTACTGCGCTGGCGGACGCATTTCGTAACCAACTGAGTGATCCCAGAATGAAGGAAGTACCTTTCGAGGACCGTCTTGGCATGCTGGTGGATATCGAATACACCAGCCGCAAAAACAACCGCCTTAGAAGATTAATCCGGCAGGCTGAATTAGATCAGCCAGATGCCAGCATCATGGATATCAACTATACCTCAGGCAGAAGGCTGAACAAGTCGTTACTGCAAAGACTGGCAACCTGTGAATACATCATTGAGCACCGGAATATTTTTATTTCCGGCGCAACTGGCAGTGGTAAAACCTACTTGGCTTGTGCATTTGGCATGGAAGCCTGCAAGCAGTATTATTCAGTCAAATACGTTAGGATGCCTGACCTTCTTCTTGATCTTGAAATAGCAAGAGCGGAAGGTTCTTACAGAAAAGTTATGAACAAGTATACCAATCCAGTGCTGCTCATTCTGGACGAATGGCTGCTTTTGAAGCTTTCAGAATCGGAAAGCAAGGATATCTTCGAACTGCTTCATAAGCGCCGGAAGAAATCCTCTACCATCTTCTGTTCCCAGTTTCGTCAGGAAGGCTGGTACTATAAGTGAATCTGAAGGCCTTCGGTTACGATAGTCCCATACGGATATATTCTTTACTTCAGTAATTGGTACAATCAATAGAGAAGGGTTTTCTGTATTATGAAGAAGATAAAAATTATTGTCATATACTTGTTAATCACCATAGGCTTTATGTTTAACGGGGAACTGTTCATTCTTTATCTGGACGGTTTTCAAGAATCCTATTACCAGTCAGGATTTGATTTTGTGAATCGGGAAGCCGATATAGAGGAAGAAGAAGTTATTCAAGATTTCCTTAATGCGGGAAAGGCGTACGATGTCGATTTCTTTTTTTTGGACAGCAAGATTATTTCGGCCTACGCCAAAGAGATAACGATATTCGGCACTCCGAACGCTTTGAAAACTCTGCAAGCCAAAGGGATTCTTGAAGGGAAGCATAACAGCCTTTTTATGGGAGAAACCC
>JAQUJQ010000048.1 GCA_028680875.1 Eubacteriales bacterium | reverse complement strand
CCAATCAACTCTCCCTTATACTCTAACCTATAGACTTTCATTCTGATCCCTTTTCTCTATAACATCATATCCATAATATTTACAACTGAAGGTCCCATTAAGATGATAAAAATGACCGGAAATATGAATATTACAATAGGAATCATGATTTTCACCGGTGCTTTCATAGCTTTTTCCTGGGCCGTTTGTTTCCTGGATTCCCGCAGTTTAGCTGCCTGTACCTTTAATATGCCTTTAATGGGGATTCCATACTTTTCTCCTTGGATAATGGCAGCTGTAAAGGTTTTTAATGCACTAATATCATTTTTATCTCCCAAATCTTTAAAAGCATCTCTTCGTAACCGGCCCAATTGAATCTCTTTAATTGTCTTTATCATTTCCTCGGTCAGAGGGCCTTTGTTTTTCTCTCCTATTTTTAAGATTGCTCCATCCAGCCCTAGACCTGCCTCCACACAAATAGACAACATATCCATCACATCAGGCAAAGATTGTTGGATTTCCGCCCTTCTTTGTTTTGCCTTTGCCTTAACATAGTAATTCGGCAACAAAATACTAAGAATCAAGCCGATTAACATGAAAAGGATACCAATCAATATGGTTCTCCCAAAAAGAATTCCCAACAAAATGCCGATTAAAATGCCTACAAATGCAATCACTCGTTGCAACTGTTGGAAACCCACGCCCGAAATGGAGATTCCGGCCTGTTGAAGTAACCTTTCTTTACGAAGAATACTCTTTGAGTTATCTTTTGACTGTAGCTTAGTATTAGATAAAAGTGATAATATTTTATTCCAAATAGGAATCCATAAACGTTCTTTTAACGGCTTGTTTAATTCCTGGGTTCTGTTGTCCAAGGTGGTCTCACCCAGTTCTTCTTTTCGTCGCTTCAGCGCATCTCTTTTTTTTCCTGATTTAGTTAAGATGCCCAATGCAAACAAACCTATAGAAATTGAAAAAAATGCAACAATAATATCCATGGAACCACCTCTCCCTCAGTACTTGATTGCCACTACCTTTTTCACAGCCAGAAAACCGACCAATTCCATTCCTCCGGCCACTGCCAGCATAATCTTTCCCATTCTCGTTTCAAAAAAAAGAGATACATAGTCCGGGTTTAAAATCATCAATATTGCAAGTATAAATACCGGCAGCAATCCGATCACATAACCTGAGGTTCGTCCTGTGGTAGTCAATAATTTAATTTCATTGGCTATACCGATACGTTCTTTAATCGTATGTGAAATGGTATCCATAATCTCTGATAGGTTTCCTCCGGTTTGCCTTTGTATGGAAATGGTAGCCGCAAGAAGTTCCAAATCCTCACATTCGGTTCTTCGAACCATTCTGGCCAAGCTTTCCTCCAATGGCATTCCCAATTGAATTTCTCCTACCATCCCGGAAAATTCTTTTCCAATGGGGTCCGGCATCTCATCTGCAATGGATTTTAGAGAAGCCTGTAACGAGAAGCCTGTTTGTAAACTATTGCACATAACAGTTAATGCATCAGCCAGTTGGCTATGAAACAGACTTCTCCTCTTCTTTGTATAAATAGTAAGAATGAGCGGCGGAATAAACAAACCGAGTATTGCAAAACCCAGACAAACAATCAGACTTCTATGAAATAAGAGCAATAAGGAAGGAATTGCCGTAATGGCCAAAACCCAAATTGCTAAATATTCTTCTGCCCTTAATGCTATTCCGGCCAAATAGAGTTGATCTTCCAATCTATCTTTATAGTTTTTGTTAACAAAGAACATTAGCCTCTTTAAAGGCCCTTCACAATTCTTAGTTTCCTTTTTTTTCCCCTTTTTCTCATCTTTCTTTTCATAAAGATAAGTCCACAATCTCTTTCTGACGGAAAGTTTTTTGCCCACTATTTTCTTCAAGAGCTGGGTAAACCCACAAAATAGGACTATGGAAAAACAGAATGTTCCAACCCATAAATACATCTGTTCTACCCCCTACCATCTATAAACCAGCTATTATCTACATAAATCCCATTTGTCTGAAGCTTAGTTATAAATTGAGGAACTGTTCCTGTTGGCCGGAATCTGCCACAAAACTTTCCATTATCGTCCAGTTCGCCCTTAGATTCATAAATAAAGATATCTTGAGTTACAATGACGTCCCCTTCCATCCCTACGATTTCACTTACGTTGATCACCTTCCTGGTTCCATCTCCAAGCCTGGCCTGCTGAATAATCAGGTCAATTGCTGAAGCTACCTGGTCTCGAATGGCTTTGACCGGCAATTCCATTCCGGACATAAGGACCATCGTCTCTAACCGGGACAAAAGGTCCCGGGGACTATTGGCGTGAGCCGTCGTTAAAGACCCATCATGACCCGTATTCATAGCCTGAAGCATATCCAATGCTTCACCGCCCCTGACCTCGCCGACCACAATCCGGTCCGGCCGCATACGCAACGCATTACGAACCAATTCACGAATTGAAATTTGCCCTTTCCCTTCTACGTTTGCAGGCCTGCTTTCTAAAGTAATTACATGTTCCTGCATTAAGCGCAATTCTGCGGCATCTTCTATTGTTACAATCCGTTCTGTCGAAGGGATAAAGTCTGAGAGTACATTCAGCAACGTAGTTTTCCCGCTCCCGGTACCACCAGATACCATCAGGTTTAAACGTCCTTTCACACAGGCTTCTAAAAATGAAGCCATGGGAAAAGACATGGAATTAAAACGTAGTAGATCTTTTACAGTTAAAGGGTTATGGGAAAATTTTCGTATAGTGATAATAGGACCGTTTAGGGAAAGAGGGCGGATTATGGCATTCACTCTGGAACCGTCTTTGAGTCGGGCATCCACCATAGGTGACCCTTCATCTACATGACGTCCTATCGGTGCAACTATTTTATCTAAAATATTTAAAACATGGTCCTCGTCTCGAAAGGTAACATCCGTCGATTGAAGCTTTCCCTCTCTTTCAACATAAACTCTGTTTGGTCCATTTACCATGATTTCAGTGATAGAAGGATCTCCAAGAAGTTGTTCTAAAGGTCCTAATCCGACTACTTCATCATACAATTCATGAGTTATCCGATTTTTCTCTGTTCGATTGACCTGTTCTCCGTACAACTCCACTGCGTCACTGATAATTTCTTTTAAAGGCTCTGTACGACCCTGTTTGTTAATGCGGTCAATTACTTCTCTATGGGCCTTTATGCGGACAACTTCGTATTCTTCTCCATTTTTTTGAGCGATTCCATCATTCTTTTCTTGTGAATCCACTTCTGTTTTTCTTTCAAGCCTCTCAAGTAACCCCATAGTTTCCATCTCCTATTTTCATCCCAAACTCAGTTAGACGTTTGGCCATCTTACACTTCCTTGCATTTATTACTATCGGTATTCCCTGATTCAGGGAAGCAACTGCATATTTGCTCTCTATCGGAATTTTATAGATAAACTTCAGTTTCATAAGAGATTCAATTTCTTTCGCTTTAATAATGTTGTCATCTTCCCTGTTTAATACGACTTCTACCTTATGAGCTAATTTTAAGGCCTTCATCAATTCCAATGTCTTCTTAGCACTGCGCAATGTGGATATATCCGGATTTACAATATACAGAATCAAGTCGGATTTCTCTAAAGCCGAAAGATTAAACTCATTCATCTGGGGAGATAAATCAATAAAAGTAAAATCATATTCCGTATAAATACCATTAATAATTTCCTCTCCATGTTTGCTCTGTACGATTTCAGCATATTCAGGTCTCTCTGAAGCAGACAAAAGGGAGAGTCCGGTTTTGTGTGTCATCATATAGCTTTGAATCATATCCTTAGATAAAGTGCCTTCCTGTACCAACTCACAGATACCTTGTTTGCTGTCTAAATCCAAGTAAACCGAAGCATCTCCAAACTGAAGATCGAAATCCAACAAAGCAGTCCGATAACCAGCCAAAGACAATACGGTCGCCAGATTTACCGCAACAGTTGTTTTTCCTACTCCACCCTTTGATCCAAAAACAGTAATTATCTTGTTTTTTTTCATTTCAAATAAGATCCCTTTCATCTAAAGGAAGTACATTCTCAATTTTTTGATCAGCAGGAGAACGCAAAACTGCACAGATTTTTCCTACTGTCCCTGCTAAGCTTAACTTCACCGCATCTTTAGGGGTTGTTAGCAAAGTAATGACACTGACCGGTTCAGCAGGCTTGTAATCTTGGCTTATGCTGTTAGGATCCAACCCCACCGCAAGCACTTCTACATTCTCTAAGAGAAGAGTAGCGGTTTCCCGTGGTTTCCCTTCTTCTTCATTTAAGGTAATCGCAATTATATCTACCCGATCCATGGCACGTATGAAACCCGAAACCCCTGTAACCGTATCCACCCCAATGGTGATGGCCCGCATATTTTCCGGAATGGAATATGATACCTTTCCACTGCTGCCATCGCCTTTCTTTATTTTAGTTTTTAATATTTGTTCACCTTCATATATCTTTTGGGATGTTATCCCGCCAACAACAGATTCTAAATTAGTTGCTGCTCCCCGATGAATCGCTTCTCTTGGAACCTCTCCCAGCTTAACCATATCATTAGTGATTTTCGTATTTTCCGGTATGGTAATAACAGCAATTAATACTTGATCGTAATTTCCTCGGTACTTCTCTTCCAAATTTCCCATATAAAGATACAATAGAATCCCTGCTGCCAACGCAAAGATCCCTGCAATAACATATACTCTTTTCATGAAATAGTCCTTTCTTTTAATGGGATAATGTGATGCAATAAGCACCATATTCGGCAGCAAAAGATTCTCCTCCGATAAAATCCGCAGTCCCCCCTATAACGGATTGAACATATGTTCCCTGAACCTCTCCGGCATTTCCGTTTGCATAGCAATCCTCCAGGATAAATACTGCAAATCCTTTGATCAATACATATTTTGACCCTACATATTCCACCACCGGAATTTTTACAACCCTTGGACAAGTAGGTTCAAAATGGTCCTTAGTACAGCCGCCTTCCGTTCCATAATGGGTACAGGCAGTATACCTGAAATTAAAAGCCTCTGATGTAGGTCCTGCCATATTGCCGGGTTCGATTGGGTACATAGTTTCTCCCACTGAAACCTCTGATGTGTAACCATTTAATACCCAATTGGAGTATTGGCTAGCTCCTCCGCCTTGAACACCGGAAAGGTTGATCGCACCATAGGCCCCCTCTGTACCGTCTCCACCTCCAAACTTCAAGATGATGTGATCTGTAATCCCTTGATTAAGAAGGGCATCCAGTTCTGACTGCACTACGCTGACTGGTACAACATCAGTTGCTGAAAGACTTGGTCTTACTAAAACACCGGCTTTTTTTTCAATCGGAATCTGATCAATACCGAGGATCTTTGCAAATCCGGTTTTCGATTCCATATTTAAAGACAAATCAATTCCGTAATATGTACCGGCAATTTCATCGGTAAATGTAATATTTTTTAGAACTTGATCTGAAATATCATTCTTTAGTAAATATTCTTCAATAATTGAGATCATTTTATTTTTCTTTTCCGTGTCTCCTGTATCGGCAGGTAACAATCTTCCCCCTGCAAAAACAGCAGCGTCTGCTGCATTCTGCAATTTACTGCCTTGGTAATAAGCCAATCCTAAATCTACAACCAAAGCAGCCATCGTTAACAATACAGATACAGAGACTGTTACGATAATCAATGCAGATCCTCTTTTATTTCTTTTATTTCTTTCTTTTTGTCCCATGTTTATTCCACCTTCATAACACAAGATGCTGAAAGTAGGTATTCATTTTTAGCAGTTATAATTCCGAGGACCGGGGTTATGGCCTTAGCGGTATAATCGATTCGCACAATCGCATCCCCTTCTCTTGGGTTTTCAAAGTTGCTATATGAGATGGAGACATTAATACCATTACGCATCTGTTCCGGGGCTTCCTCGTTTATCTCTGCAAGGATACTTGTTAAATTGGGGGGGCCTCCTGAATAAACAACAGCTTTTCTTGCTCCTTGTCTTGCTAAATTGGAAATGGAAATTTGGTTAAAGCATAACCAACCAAACTCTATGGTCCCACAGAGCAGAGCAATGACCAAAGGTAATATAATAGCCATCTCCACAAGAGCCTGACCTTTTTCTTTTTTATACTTATTCTTTCGTCTTTCCATTTCTCCGCCTTCTTTCAATTTTTCCGGGAAACGCCAACCGAAAGGCTGACGTTTCCCAAATAAAAAAATCATGTAGTAGGTACAGAGTTACCCAACTTGTCGGCAATGCCGCTGAAAATACCGCCAAGACCGTCTCCTACAAAGGCTAATGCCACAATTGCAACGACAGCAACTAAGGCGATGATCAATCCATATTCGACCATTCCTTGTCCACTTTCATTGTTACAAAGGTTTTTAATTTTTTTAAACATTTTTTACCTCCGTTTTTTGGTTTATGTTCTTTAGAACATTGGTTTAGGTATAACGGATTATTTCGAACCCTAATTGATAATCAACTCCCTTCTATTTTAACGCTTATATAAAAAACCGAGCATAATTCGGTATTATATCCATCAATAGGATTTGAGCAAAAATTGATGTGGCTAAAACAGGTCCGAGTGGAACCATGTTCGTCAGAATAGATTGACCTTTAATTAGCTGTTTATAGGCAGTATAAATTAAAAGTAATAAACCCATAAAAACAAGAGATGCTAAAAGTCCACCTAATCCAACATTTAATCCGGCAGCAATACAGAGCTTTACGTCTCCCCCGCCTACAGTTTGATTCTTTATGCAGGGATATAGAAAAATCAATCCTCCTACAACTGAACCGGCTAAGGCATTTAATGGTGAAATTTGACTTTGTTTGCTAAGCAGCATAATTAAAGCTAAAAATGCCATTGCAGTTATATATTCATTAGGTATAATTCGATAGTAAAAATCTGTTATCCCAATACCAAATAAAACTGTAAATATTGACATCCGATAAAAAGCATCCAAAGGATGTTGAGTCCAGATTCCGAGAAACATAAAAATTACAATGAACAAGAGTGTTTCAATACCTGCCCGCTTCCTTGCATGCATTAACCTATTATCATCCATATTTCTAGCCTTGATTAACTTTTTATTGACAAATGCGATGCCGTTGGCAGATACTGCTCCCATAACTCCACTAATTCCTACGCTAAAAAACATCAATTGGGTTGGTCCCATTCCGATTAACTCCTTCTTCGTCTTCACCATATAAAAAGCTACAATCCACTGCCGAATTGTAGCTTTGCATATACACGATCAGATCAAATTAATATGAGTTATTCTCATTTAATTCTTGATCAAAAATCCGTCTTTTACGCAAAATTCCCTTCGGCAGCTGGCTATCATGGCATTATTAATGCGTTAGACCCTTTAGTTTTGCGTCCCTGCCTTTCGGCAGGTTTGCCTTTATCGATGTAATTTGCTATGTAAATCTCTCTTATGGTTTTACCAATCTCAATTTATGTATTTCTTCTAAATATCCGTAATAACTGTTCATCTCTTCGGGTAAGGATTCCGGATCAATCACCCCGGGATTATAAACTTTAATGTCCTGTCTTTGATAAAGTGGAAGTTCAACCCCTTGGTCCATTACAATCTCCATTGCTTCCTGATACAGTTCTTTTCTCTTTTTCATCTCTACAGTGCTGACAGCTTGTTTTAAAAGTTCATCCAACCTCGAGTTTGAAATCCGATAAAAGTTACTTTCTTCTCCTGTTGCATAGCGACTGCTCATATCCGGATCCATTCCCAGCTCCCAGGATGCTGCCCATAAATCCCAACTGCCCTGGTATAAACCTTCCACCAATACGGACATATCACAATCTATGATTTCCAGCTGCCCACCAAGGGATTCCAAATCGGTCTTCATTTGGGTGAAAACCAAAGCAGCAGGATGATCCATAGTTCCTTCTCCCCCCACTCCGGCAATTATAGATAGAGGGACTCCGTCTTTCTCTAAAACAGTCTTACCTTTTTCTGTAACTTGCCGGTAGCCGGCCTCTTTAAAATAATCTAATGCCTGATTTACATCGTATGAATAAAATGGCTCCGCATTATCCGGATAAGCCCAAGAAGAGGAATCCATTGGCCTTTCAATGACCTTGGCAAGACCGCCAAAATAGGTGTTGACAGCGGGCTCCCGGTTCATAAGGCTTAACAAACCCTTTCTAATATTCTGATCAGCTATATTTTCACTGTTGATTCCTATGTATCCATATCCTTGAAAGTCAGTTGTAATGATACCCAGATCCTCATCTTCAGCTTTCATAAGCACTTCCTGGGTTGCGGCCACCTGTGCAATGTCAATCTCAGAACGTACGATTCCATCTACCATGTTTGCATCGGTGGATACTACCACCTTAATTTGGGGAATCTCCGGTTGACCCAGCAGATAATTCTCATTAGCGTTTAAAAAAACTACATTATTTTCAAATTTTTCAAATACATAAGGTCCTGCACCCAAAGGATTATTGTCCTTTTCCCTTATTGGCGCCAGCTGACCCTTTTGAAAGCTTCCTTGTTTAAGCCCGTCACAATAATAATGTTCAGGGGCTATAGGAATTTCGGCCAAATCCCATATTGCTGAAGGATGAACCCCTTCCAAAGTAATCTCTACCGTTTGCTCATCAAGCTTTTTTACACCGCTGATTTCCGATATCAGTGTTCTATCCGCCTGATTTGAAAAATATTCTTCTTCTAAAACTGTCAGATAAGCAGTTTTGGCACCTTCAACATAATAATCCGATGAATTTTTCAGTTCATATTCATAATACGCTTGAATCAGTATTTCTGCCTGCTCTTCTTCACTTAATGCAGGATCTAAATCTATCCCCAAATATCCGGCAATTTCTTCAGGTAAATAAGAGCCGCAGTCTTCTATTGCACATTTCATAATATAATCTTCAATAAATGATTGAGGAACTTTCTCTGCCTTTTTCTGAAGTTCAAGGATTACTTGTTGATAATCCTTTGTGTCATATTTATATTCCGCCAATCCTACAATTGGTAAAGATCCCACCGCAGATAATCCATTATATGTCGGATCACAAAGAACCTTTATTGAGAATATGATATCATCTGCCGTTATCGGTTCTCCATCACTAAATAGAAGCCCTTCTTGCAATTGAAACCGATATGTGGTAAATAAAACTTCTCCATTTTGATCCACTGTTTCTATAGGTTCTTCATATTTTGCGCCATAACCTTCCAATTGCCCTTCCTGATCCGGACGAAGCAACGTCATAGATGTTAACTGGACAATAAGCCCGTCATCGTCGGTCTCGGAAAAGAAGGGACTAAACACACCGTTCATCTGACCATTTCCAATAACCAGGGTATCAGCTGATGATTCCTCACCGCAAGCCACTAATGATAAACACATAATAAAGATAAGGATTAGGGCAGTTGTTCTCTTAATGCTTGTTAATTGTTTCATAAAATACTTTAGCCTTTCATAATATTAGATGGATCCGGTTCCTTTTGAAA
>JAQUJQ010000047.1:4388-9598 GCA_028680875.1 Eubacteriales bacterium | reverse complement strand
AATGACGCTGAAATGTTATGTGTCATCAATGCCAACCGACCGGATACAGAAACAGTTAACGTGGCTTACTATCATATCCGGAGAATCGAGGATGAAACAGGACTCAGGGTAAACGGTTTGGTTAACAATACTCATATGTTGATGGAAACCTGGATAGAAGATATTATGAAAGGGTACTGGCTTTGCAGTTGTTTGTCGCAAAAATTGCAGATTCCTCTTGTTTTTAATTGTTGTATGGAAGAGGTGCTGACCCGGTTCAAAGAAAAAAAAACGAAATTGCCTGATGATCTCATATTATACCCAATCAAGTTATATATGAGACCGTCTTGGCTTGATCGATAACTAAAGGGAGGATAGTACATGGCAAAAGGAATATTAAAGTTTAACAAGGATCGGTGTAAAGGGTGTGAGCTATGTGTAGTGGTATGCCCAAAAATGATTCTTAAAATTCATGATTATGAAGTAAATGCAATGGGGTATCGCCCCATTTCAGTGACTGATATGGATCAATGTATTGGCTGTGGCAGTTGTGCCTTGATGTGCCCGGATGGTGTAATCAGTATATATACAGAGGAGGTACCTGCAAAATGAAGGAAAAGAAGCTGATGAAGGGTAATGAGGCATTTGCTGAGGCAGCCATCCGTGGGGGTTGCAGTTTATATTTTGGTTATCCGATAACCCCTCAAAATGAAATACCGGAATATATGTCAAGAGAACTACATAAGGTAGGTGGAACTTTTGCTCAAGCAGAAAGTGAATTAGCTGCCATCAATATGGCTTACGGTGGAGCCTTAACCGGAAAACATGTTTTTATTTCTTCATCTTCACCGGGTATAGCATTAATGCAGGAAGGTATGTCGTTTTTAGCGTCTGCCGAAGTCCCGCTTGTTATAATGAATGTATCCCGAGGAGGTCCGGGTGTTGGAGGGATCCAGCCCGGGCAAGGAGACTATCGACAGGTTACAAAAGGTGGTGGAAATGGGGATTATCACGTCCCCGTCTTTGCCCCAGCATCCATACAAGAATCTGTGGATATCATCTATGAGGCCGTTCCCATTGCTGATGAATATCGGAATCCGGTCATGGTCCTGGTGGATGGTATGTTGGGACAGATGATGGAACCTGTGGTTTTACCGCCGATTCGCAGACAGATAACTTCTGAGGAAATTGCTCAAAAAAAACCTTGGGCTTTAACCGGTCATAAAGGAGAGAGAACGCATAATGTTGTAAAATCTCTGAGACTTAAGCCGGATGAACTGGAGAAACATAACATACATCTAGAAGATAAATATAAAAAGATGAAAAGGGAATTGATCCGGTATCAGACTGATCGCCTGCAGGGTGCCACCGTGGTGTTTGTTGCTTTTGGGACCATGTCTCGTATCATTAATGAGGCTGTGGATCACTTGGAAAAAGCCGGGATAAAAGCAGGAATCATTCGTCCTATTTCTTTATGGCCTTTTCCAGATCAAGCTTTTGATGAGATCGATCCTTGCACCAAGGTTATTATTTCGGCGGAACTTTCATTGGGTCAGATGATGGAGGATATCAAGTCAGCTGTAGCAGGCCGTTTCCCGGTAGAATTGATCTATAGAGTTGGCGGCATGGTTCCTACACCCATGGAAGTTGCCGATAAGACGAAGAAAATCCTGGAGGTAATTGCATGAAAAAGATATTTGAATATACGAAAGGTATGTTACCGGTATCTACGCACTATTGCCCCGGTTGTACACATGGAATAGCTCATCGTTTGGTGATGGAAGTATTAGAAGAAAGAGGGCTTTTGGGGGAGAGTATCGGTGTGGCTCCTATCGGATGCAGTATTCTTTCTCATAATTATATGAATGTCGATATGTGCGAATCTGCCCATGGTCGAGCACCGGCAGTTGCTTCGGGGATTCGCAGAGCAATGCCGGATAAGATTGTATTTACTTACCAAGGAGATGGGGATTTAGCATCTATTGGTGCCGGAGAAATCGTTCATGCAGCTCATAGAGGAGAAAAGTTTACGACTATATTTGTAAACAATGCCATTTATGGAATGACCGGGGGTCAAATGGCACCTACAACATTAATCGGCCAAAAATCTACTACCGGTATAGAGGGTCGTAAGAAAGAAATTTCCGGCATGCCCCTACGGGTGGCTGAAATGCTGGCCACTATTGATGGTGCTGTCTTTGTGGAACGGGTTGCTCTCAACACCCCTGCAAATATTCGTAAAGCAAAAAAAGCAATCGATAAAGCCTTTGCAGTTCAAGAAAAAAGGCTTGGATTCAGTTTTGTTGAGGTATTGTCTACCTGTCCCACTAATTGGGGACTAAATCCTGTTGAATCTTTAAAATGGCTGGGGAAAAACATGATTCCATATTATCCTTTGGGAAATCTCAGAAGTCCGGAGGAGGTGGAATAAATGGCAACACATAAAATATTTATCGCCGGTTTTGGCGGGCAGGGTATTATTCTCATCGGACAAATGATTGCCCATGCGGGTATGTTGGAAGGAAAAGAGGTTACGTTTTTACCTTCCTATGGACCCGAGATGCGTGGTGGGACTGCTAATTGCACCGTAATTGTTTCGGATGCTCCGATTAGTTGCCCTATTATTGATCAAGCCACCTGTTTGGTTGTTATGAATCAGCCATCTTTGATACGGTTCGAAAAAATAGTAGCACCGGGTGGGGATATCTTCGTCAACACCTCACTGATTAAACATAAGGTGGAAAGAGAAGATGTAACAGTTCATAATGTAGATAGTGGGGAGATAGCCAAAGAACTCGGCAATGAGAGAGCTGCAAATATTGTTATGTTAGGAGCATTGATCAAACATTTAGAAATCGTAAAACTTGAAAGTATAGAAAAGGTTTTGGCGGAAGTTTTTTCGGGGTCAAAAGCCGATTTATTACAGTTGAACCAAAGAGCACTTAGTACCTGGAAGAAGTAAATTACATAATTTTTTAGGAGGAAAAGATAAGAGATGGATTTCAAAAGTGACATTCAAATTGCACAGGAAGCAAATCCGTTGCCTATTAATCAAGTTGTGAAGGCTCTAAACATAAGCGATGAGTATGTAGAGAACTATGGCCGTTATAAAGCAAAAATCGACTACAATATACTGGAACAATATGATGATAAAAAAAATGGTAAGTTGATTTTAGTTACCGCTATAACTCCTACTCCTGCAGGCGAAGGTAAGACAACAACCACGGTAGGTCTCGGTGATTCTTTGAGGGCTATGGGAAAAAGGTCAATCATAGCATTACGGGAGCCATCTTTAGGTCCGGTTTTTGGAATCAAAGGGGGAGCGGCAGGAGGAGGATATGCCCAAGTAATTCCAATGGAAGATATAAATCTCCATTTTACCGGTGATATCCATGCAGTCACTACAGCAAACAACTTGATTGCTGCAATGTTGGACAATCACATTCATCAAGGAAACAGTCTTGATATTGATTCAAGACGGATAGCGTGGAAGCGTTGCCTGGATATGAATGACAGACAGCTTCGCTTCGTGGTAGACGGCCTGGGCGGGAGGACAAACGGAACGCCAAGGGAAGACGGCTTTGATATTTCAGTAGCTTCAGAAATCATGGCTATCTTATGCCTTTCAAATGATTTGGATGATTTAAAAGCAAAGGTGGCCAGAATCGTAGTGGCATATAATTTTCGGGGAAAACCGGTTACCGTGGGGGATTTAAAAGGACAGGGAGCAGTGGCAGTTTTATTGAAGGATGCTTTAAAACCCAACTTAGTGCAAACTCTGGAACATACCCCGGCTTTTATTCACGGCGGTCCGTTTGCAAATATTGCCCATGGTTGTAACAGTATTATGGCTACAAAAATTGCTTTAAAACTGGGGGATTATGTTGTAACAGAGGCAGGTTTCGGTGCTGATTTAGGTGCTGAAAAGTTTTTCGACATTAAATGCAGGTTTAGCGGTCTTAGACCGGATGCAGTGGTTCTTGTCGCAACTGTTCGGGCTTTAAAGCTTCACGGTGACGTACCAAAGGCGGAATTACAAAAGGAGAATGTATCTGCATTGGAAAAGGGTATCGAAAACCTATTGAAACATATAGAAAATATTACTAAAGTGTTTGGGCTTCCGGCAGTTGTGGCAATTAATCGTTTCCCTACAGATACTGGAGCTGAACTGGAATATATTATTAAAAAATGTGGAGAACTCAATGTGCCTGCCGTTCTTTCAGAGGTTTGGGGTAAGGGGAGTGAGGGCGGAATAGCTTTGGCAGAAGAAGTTCTCCGGGCAATCGAGGAAGGTAAGAATCACTTTCAATTTGCCTATGAAGACTCTCTTTCGATACGGGAGAAGATCCAAATGATCGCAACTAAAATTTATGGTGCAGGTGGAGTTGACTATATAGGCAGGGTAGAAAAACAAATTGATGAGTTAGAGGCTTTAGGTTTTGGGGGATTGCCGGTTTGTATGGCCAAGACCCAGTATTCCTTATCGGATGATCCAGGCAAACTTGCTCGTCCCAGAGGATTTCGCATCAGTGTAAGAAATATAAAGGTTTCCGCAGGAGCCGGTTTTATTGTAGCAATCACCGGAGAGATTATGACCATGCCCGGACTTCCCAAAGTGCCTGCAGCGGAATCCATTGATGTGGATCGGGCCGGAAACATATCAGGCCTCTTCTAGTAAATTTAATAAATTAAGTTAACAGACTGAAAGAGAGGAAGATCACTATGGCCAAAATTACAACGTTAAAATTGCAGGAAATGAAAAAAGCCGGTGAAAAGATCAGCATGATAACTGCATATGATTATCCCACCGCCTACATGGTTGAAAAAGCCGGAATTGAAATCATTCTTGTGGGAGATTCTTTGATGATGACGGTTTTGGGAGATAATTCTACAGTAGCCTGTACTATGGAACAAATGATCCATCATATAAGGCCTGTAGTTTTGGGGGCACCTACTCCATTGATTGTGGGAGATATGCCTTTTGGTTCCTATAATGAATCCAAAGAACAGGCTATTCATAATGCAACCAGGCTTATGAAAGAGGGAAGATGTGATGTCATAAAGCTGGAAGGGGGAAGAGAAATTGCAGATACGGTAAAAGCCATTGTTGATGCAGGAATTCCCGTTATGGGTCATATCGGTTTAACTCCTCAGACTGTTTCTAAACTGGGCGGATTTCGGATACAAGGCAAGGGTGATGCAGCCAAGGATGTCCTGGAGGATGCTTTAGC
>JAQUJQ010000047.1:0-4288 GCA_028680875.1 Eubacteriales bacterium | reverse complement strand
TTGTTGATGCAGGAATTCCCGTTATGGGTCATATCGGTTTAACTCCTCAGACTGTTTCTAAACTGGGCGGATTTCGGATACAAGGCAAGGGTGATGCAGCCAAGGATGTCCTGGAGGATGCTTTAGCATTGGAGGCAGCAGGTGTTTGGGGCATGGTACTGGAATGTGTTCCGGAGCAATTGGGTAAGCTGATTACGGAAAAAGTTTCTGTACCAACAATAGGAATTGGAGGGGGCCGCTATTGTGATGGTCAAGTTTTAGTATTCCACGATATGATGGGATTGTTTGAAAAATTCATTCCAAAGTTTGTAAAACAGTATGCCAACTTGACACCGGAAATCGTTAAAGCACTTGAAGATTATAAAAATGAAGTAAAATCCGGAGCATTTCCGGAAGAAAAACATGCCTTTGGTGGTGTTAGTGAAGAGGAATTAAAGAGGTTGTATTAAAATGAAAATTGCCATCGTTGGTGCGGGAGCCATGGGTTGCCTTTATGGGGCTAAATTATCCCTAATTCCGGAAAATCAAGTTTTTTTGGTTGATGTCCGTAAAGACCATATTGATGCTATCAACGAAAATGGACTTTTAATGGAAGAAGAGGGTATCCCTATAACATATAATCGAGTCAAAGCAACCTCAGAACCTAGAAATGTGGGCACATGTGATTTAGTCATTCTCTTTGTTAAATCTATACTAACAAAGGAAGCAGTTAGAAGCAACAAAGAGGTATTCGGATCGGAAACGGTAGTGCTTACTCTGCAAAACGGCCTAGGTAACATAGAGGCAATTGCCACACAGATCCAAGAAGGCAACATTATTGCAGGAACAACTGCCCATGGAGCAACTCTTTTAGGACCGGGAAGCATTAAACATGCAGGAAAAGGAAAAACAGTAATAGGCGAGCTGTCCGGTGAAAAAACGAAACGGCTTCTTATGATTGCACAAGTTCTTAATCAGGCGGGATTGGTTACAGATGTCTCTGATAATGTAATGGGCTTGATTTGGGATAAATTATTAGTCAATGTAGGCATCAACCCACTAACTGGACTTACCGGTTTATGTAATGGTGATTTGTTGAAGTATACGGAACTGGAAGTTCTTTTGGAGGCAGCTGTTGCAGAAGCAGCAGAAGTTGCACGGGCAATAGACATCCACCTGCATTTGCAAGATCCGGTAGCTCATACCAAGGAGGTTTGTCTTGCAACGGCATCAAACAAATCTTCAATGCTGCAGGATTTAACAAATAACAGGCAGACAGAAATTGAAATGATCAATGGTGCTATTGTCAAAGAAGGTTATCGGGTAGGAGTCCCCACGCCTGTCAATGCAACCTTGACAAATCTTGTTCTTTTTGCTCAAAAAACAAATAAATCAAATGCCTGAAAGGAGGAGTTCATGAATTGTGGTTTTTCCGATCCGGATATTGTTTTTATTAACGGTAGAATCATTACGGTAAACAGCCGGGATGATATTGTAGAAGCGGTTGCTGTCAAATCCGATAAAATTATTTATGTGGGAACATATAAAGGAATTAAAGGAGCCATTACCGATAGAACAACAGTCTATGACTTAAAAGGACGTTCCATGATTCCCGGGTTTGTGGATACACATTATCATCCTATCTTGAAAGGATTATTCGGTTATTCTTCTGATTCAGCAATCATTGATACCAGTTTTGATAATTGTAAATCCATTAATGAAATTTTGGATCTTGTTAAAGATGCTGTGAAAAAGAGAAAACCCGGAGAATGGATTTCTATGATGGGTTATGATCAAAACCAGGTGGAAGAAAAGAGACACATAACTATTGAAGAGTTAGACGATGCGGCTCCTTTAAACCCTGTTCAGTGTATGCGAACTTGTGGGCATATTTGCATTTATAACTCTAAGGCTTTGGAGACCATTGGTGTTTTTGGACCTGATGATGCTGTTAAGTACCCCCATAATGAAATCGTAGTGAAAAACGGGAAGTTAACCGGTATGGTAAAGGATCATACGCATTTTTATCTATGGAGTAAGGTCAATTATACAAAGGAGCAGCAAATAGAGGCTGCAATGCGATCCAATGCTTTGTTGTTAAAAAATGGCATAACCAGCATTCATGATGCAGGTGAGTGTGATGCCACTTCATATAAGATAATGCAAAAATTATGCTGCGAAAGAAAATTTAAACCAAGAGAATATATGATGATTCACAGCATCTTTGGAAAGCCTGTTTCTTTAGTGCAGAATGATCATTTTCTAAGTTTAGGTTTACTAACGGGCCTTGGTAATCCTTATTTTCGTATTGGTCCTTGTAAATTTATGATAGATGGAGGAACTAGCGGACCCTCCTGTGCTACTCGTAAACCATATAGTCATGATCCTGATATGCCGGGTATATTAGGTTGGGAAAGAGTGGATGTCGCCGAATATCTGCAAAAGATCAACAATGCAGGCTGTCAGGCAACCGCTCATGCAGTAGGAGACTTGGCTATAGAATATATGGTAGAAGGTTATGAAAAAGCTTTTACTGCAAATCCCAGACCGGAAGCAAGGCATCGAATTGAGCACTGTGCCTTGGTTGACCCGGATTTGATCGAGCGAATGGCGAAACTGAACATTTGCCCCAGCGCTAACCCCGGTTTTATCAGTTGGAACGGTCGGAACTATACCAATTACTTTGGTGAAAGAATGAACTATTTTATGGCACTAAGGAGTATGATTGATGCAGGGGTTATGGTATCAATCGGGAGTGATTCGCCGTCAGGGCCTGTAGATCCAATCATGATTCTTGACGCCTGTGTTAACCGTATTGATCGAGTTAGCGATGAACCCGTAGATCAAAGTCAAAGTATTTCAATCCTTGAGGCCATTCGAATTTATACATATAATGGGGCATATTCCAGTTATGAAGAGACGATTAAGGGAAGCATTGAAGTAGGTAAGCTGGCGGATTTGGTAGTATTATCAGAAGATATTCTTAGCAGTCCAAAGGAGAGAATCAGGGAAATATTGGTAGACATGACGATGATCGACGGTATCATAGAATATGAAAGGAGGTTGAATAACCAACCGTCATAAAGCATTATAGAATTAAAGGAGGAAAATATGAAAAACATTAACGTGAGAAAAGTATTGGTAATCCTAACAGTTCTAGTAATGACATCGACAGCGGCTTTTGCCGCACCTATTCTAAACGATACGATTCAGGTTAATTTTCAAGGTAAGGATGTGAACTTTGGTCCGTATAAAGTTTATATCGATGACGGACGTACCTATGTTCCTTATCGACAGTTTTTCGAATCAATCGGGTATGAAGTGAAATGGGATCAAACCACCAGAACTGCTTCTGCTATAGATCCCTTAAGGATTTCAACTTCCGTTGATAGAGAACAAAAGGTGGATGCAGCACTTTGGCAGCTGTCTGCAGAGGCTAGAGCTTGTTTTTGGCAATCGTTTAATCTTGCCACTTTAAGATTTGATCAAGCGGTAGAAGAAAAGAAAGAAGGAGAGAAACTTGCTGTAATAGCTGATATCGACGATACTTTGGTAGATGGTGTTATGTATACGGCAGATGTTTTACAGGATGGTGAATGGACAAACACCGCCTTTGGAGCATCCCTTGCTTCCGATGCGTGTTTACCTCTGCCCGGTGCCGTAGAATTTATGAACTATGTAGTTGATAAAGGAGGCACAGTTTTCTACATAACAAACAGGGATCCCTCCTTAAGGGAAGTAACCTATTCCAGTATGAAAAAAATGGGCTTTCCGATGATTGACGAGAATCATATCTTTATTAGGGAAACAGGTATGGCTTCCAGCAAGGAATCAAGAAGAGCAATTGTAGAAAAAGATTATAAGGTTGTACTGGTGCTTGGGGATAATCTGGAAGATTTCGCCGACCTTTTCCCTGTAAAAGAGGGGGTTGATGCAAGAAGAGATGCGGTAGACAAAGTAACGGACCAGTGGGGAGATAAGTTTATTGTATTCCCTAATGCAGTCTATGGTGATTGGGAAAAAGCAATTTATTTATATGATAAAACTAAAACCCCGGTACAGAAAATAGCTGATAAGAAAGCTGTTTTTGATGAATATAAATATATTAAATAGGGGTAAGGAGGTATAATATGTCAGAAGAGACAAAAGGCGTTAAGTACGCAACATCATTTAAAGATCAGGTTACCGTACGAGGTATGATCATCGGCGCTATCGGAGCTGTCATTTTAACTATGAGCTCCATGTTCGTGGCACTGAAACTGGGGGCACTGCCCTGGCCGATAATGTTTGTCGCATTGGTATCCATGTT
>JAQUJQ010000002.1 GCA_028680875.1 Eubacteriales bacterium | reverse complement strand
AGGAGGTCTGTTTGTTAATATAAAGTAAAAAAATGTAATCGCATGATTTGAAAATACAGCTTAAATTGTTTATACCCCCATTTTATATCAGGAGGGAGAAAATATTAAAATGATATGCGGTAAGATAAAAAGTTTTAACTTTCATTGGCGTAAGTCCTTGGTACTACAAATATTAATTGTTTTTATTCTATTTAATATTATATCTATTGTTTTATTTACATTTTATGTAGTTAAAAATGAAGAGATTGTTTTAAAAGAGAACGCAGAGGAAGGCTTGTTGATAATTGCTCAGGAAAAGGCACAGTTAATATCCTATATGATGAATCAAGTTGAAAATGAAACAAAAAATTTGGCGGAATGGGCTGCTGAATATATTACGCAAGCTGATGGTACTGCAGAACTCTCCGAGCATTATGTTTTTAATGAAATGGACATTTTATACCGAGAAATGGATCGTTATGCAGACCGTCAAACATTTATTAACAATACTTCTAACATTTATTTTCCTGCCAAAACTAAGATTAATGAAAGCGTGAAAAAGGAAATTATCGGTACGGAAATGCTAGATCGGAAGATGAGTCAACTTTTAAATGAAATTCCCCACCTTCAGTGGGTATCAATAGCAAATGGGAGTGGCCTTCTCAGAACGATGCCCTATATGTCCGAAAATATTCTTGGCCCTGAGAAGCAGGATCAGGGGCCATTTTATGTAATTGCAAATATGGAAAACAATCCCAATAGAAATACTGTATGGACAATGCCATATGTCGACTATTTTGGGGCCGGGTGGGTGATGTCGTGTACAAGTCCGATTGATATTGACGGTAAGATGGTTGGTGTTGTCGTATTGGACGTTAGTATTAAAACTTTGCAGGAAGAATTTCTTGGAGATTTTAGGTTGGGCAATACAGGTTTTGCATTTATTTTGGGAGATTCCGGAGACATAATCTATCATCCGAAATACATGCCTGAGGATGATCATAAATGGGATCTGCTTATGACAAATATTTTCACTGATACCAGACCCGGGTCAGAGTATGAAAAAGCGATAAGGCATATGCTTTCAGAGAAAATGGGTTTGACAACATATGGCGGGATTGATAACAATACAATGGCTTATGCACCTATTAAAGGACAGCCATGGGTATTGGGCATAGAGATAAATGAAAATGATTACATAGGGCAAAGTAATTTTAAAACTTTAAATCTGATATATTTTTTAGTGGTATTATTGGTTTTACTAATCTTAATTACGTTATTCTTATACTACCAATATTCGAAACCTTTTTCAAATCTAATAAACCATGCCAAAAAAATTGAACAGGGAGACTTTAGTATTAATCAACCAATTTGTAATTATGCTGAAATGGAAGAACTATCAAAAGCATTAAATTCCATGAGTACAAAGATTAATAACTTTACAAGCAGCTTGATAAAAAAGAATAATGAGATAAAAAGCATCTTTGATAGTATCATGGGTTTGCTCATGATTATTTCGCCTAATTACGAAATTATAATGATTAACAATCAGGGGCTTAAACAGTTTTTAAATAATACTCCATTACCCACAGGGAAAAAATGTTACGAACTAATCGGGCATTCATCCACTGTCTGTAAAGGTTGTAAAATAAAAGATGCATTTCTCCAAAAAAAGCCAACGTATTCGCAGGTGGTTTTAGATAATGATATTTATAACAATTCCTATTCTCCGATTATAAACAATAATAAAGTTGATGGAGTTGTCGTTTATAGTCAAAATATTACCGAAAAGGTTATGATGGAAAAAGAGATACTTCAATCTGAAAAAATGGCCGGGATAGGGCTCTTATCATCGGCAATCGCACATGAATTAAAGAATCCGTTAGCAATAATTAAAGGTGCTGCATATTTTATTCGTGAACAAACAAGATGTAAGGAAGATATGGTATTAAAAGAAAATGTAGTGGTTATTGATCAAGCTATCGGGGTTGCAGAAAAAACCGTTTGTAATTTTCTTGATTTTGCTTCTACAAAAAGGGATAACTATATGAAGATAAATGTAACAAAATTAATTGATCAAATTTTACTATTAAGTAGAAGTGAATTTATTCGTCGGAATATCGAGATAAAAGTTGATTTTCAACCATCGCAACTTTATTATTATGGAGAGGCCGAGCTCCTTAAAAATATATTCTTCAACCTTCTTTCTAATTCAGCCATAGCGATAGGCCTTAATGGACAAATAACAATTATGGGACGATATATTGAGGAAGGTTGTAATCAATTAGAAGTTTCAATTAAAGATAATGGAGCAGGGATTGATGAAGATATATTGGACAAGGTATTTAAACCCTTTTTTACAACGGATTCTACCGGAACAGGGACTGGCTTAGGGCTTTGGATAACAAAAAAAATGGTTGAAAGATTATCCGGTAAAATTATATTAAAAAGCCAGAAGGGTATTGGGACTGAGTTTATCATAGTTTTGCCCACTAGCAGCAAAGGAGGAAGCATAGATGAAGCATGATAATATCAATATAGTTCTAATTGATGACGACGTACAAGTTTTAAAAATGTATGAAAATATTTTAAAGCATAAGAACTATAATGTAATTGCTACGAGTGACAGTACAAAAGCAATTGAATTAATAAAAAGCAATAATGCCGGAGTCGTAATCTCTGATATCATAATGCCAAAACTCAATGGCATGGAATTGTTGCAAATGATTAAGATGTATAATAATAGTATTCAAGTGATTATGCTTACCGCAGAGGGAAGTATTGAAGGAGCTTTGGAATCCGTAAATGAAGGTGCGTTCACCTATATGGCTAAACCTGTAGATATTGAAGCATTATTGATTATGGTTGAGCGTGCCATGGAGTTCTATACTATTCGTAATGAAAATAATCTGCTGCGGCAACAGGTGGCAGAAATTGTTGGATTTACTCCGCTTATTGGGAGAAATAAAGAAATAGAAGAAATAAGAAAAAAAATACTTACGTTAGCTCCAACATCTACTACTGTTCTAATTACAGGGGAGAGTGGTACGGGTAAGGAAATTGTTGCAAATACAATCCACTACCAAAGCGAAAGGGCTGAAAAACCTTTTATAAAGGTAAATTGTGCGGCTCTAACGGAAAGTTTGCTGGAAAGTGAGTTGTTTGGTCATGAAAAAGGCTCTTTTACGGGTGCTGAAAAGACACATAAAGGAAAATTTGAAATTGCAAATAATGGAACCATACTTCTGGATGAGATAGGAGAATTATCTCTTAACACGCAGGCCAAATTATTAAGGGTATTACAAGAAAAAGAATTTGAGCGAGTCGGAGGAACCACAATAATTGAAACAAATTTTCGTTTATTAGCATGTACGAATAAAAACCTATTGGAGGAAGTAAAGAAAGGTCGATTTAGAGAGGATTTATTCTATAGGATTAACGTGTTGCCTATTAATCTGCCACCTTTGAGAAAACGGGTTGAAGATATACCTCTTTTAGCAAATTATTTTTTAGAACAGTTATCCCGCGAGATGAGAAAAACACTTGAACCATTGTCTCCTGAAGTACTAAAAATATTTGAAGAATATAATTGGCCCGGGAATGTGAGAGAGCTGAGAAATATTCTCGAAAGATTAGTAGTTATGGCCTATAAGAGCCAGATAACAGTTGAAGATATACCTCTCGAGATTCGTTGCGGAGGAACGGAGGAGCAAAACAATGAGATTATTTCCTTACGTGAGGCAAGAGCTGAATTTGAAAAACAGTATATAATCAGAACACTTAAGCAAAATAATAATAGTGTTGCAAAAGCGTCTGCAGTATTGGATATAGCTAAAAAAAATTTGTATAGGAAAATCAACAATTATGGTATTAATATAAACTTGAATAACGACAGCGATTAAGAGTCGAGTATAGTATTACCCAGTGATGCCGCTGGTATGCAAAGCATGCATACCAGCGGCATTTCACATTATTAAAGACCGAATAAGGCTTCTTTATCTGCTACCACTACAAGATTGGGGTGCAATTGGAGAATCGAGCCCGGTACTTTTGGAGTGATCGGGCCGTATAGGACTTCTTTTAGGATAGAAGCCTTAGCTTTCCCGTTAACACAAAGCAGAACCTGCCTGGCTTGCATGATACAGCCTATTCCCATAGTAATGGCCTGCTTGGGTACTTCGTCTTCATTCTCAAAGAACCGTGCGTTGGCCTTTATGGTGCTATCATCCAATGTAACGCAGTGGGTTTCTCGTGTAAATACTTCACCCGGTTCATTGAAGCCGATATGCCCATCCAAGCCTAAGCCCAGGAGCTGCAGGTCGATTCCGCCCATATTATGGATTCTTTCATCATATTTCCTGCATTCCTCATCAGGATTTACTGCGGTTCCGTCGGGCAGATAGGTGTTTTCTAAAGGAATATTGATATGATTAAATAGATTATGATTCATATAGTAACGGTAGCTTTGAGGATTGATTGCCGGTAATCCCAGGTATTCATCGAGGTTTACAGAAGATACACGGGAAAAATCCAGATCTCCTTTTTGATTCATCTTTACCAGTTCTTCATATAACCCCAACATAGTGGAACCGGTAGCCAAACCTAAAATGCTGTTGCCCTTTCGAATTATCTGTGCAAAAACGATATTTGCTGCTTTACGGCTCATATCTTGATAATCTTTGGTTTCAATTTGTTTCATATCTTTTCACCTTCTTGTTTTATTTTAGTCTTTTGATCCTCTCATTAATATCTGAGGAAAAATGTTGTATATAGCCATTCATGTAGTCACAAACATCCCCGCCGGCCAGTAGCGGAGTCAAATCGATGGCATAGATTGCGGCATCGATTTCATCAGTTTCATGGGAGGTATAAAAAGTAGCGTTTGCAGCTTGACGGCCTAAGGCAGCCAAGTCATACCGCTTGCCTCCTTCAATTTGGGAATCAAATACGCCCAACAAAGAGGCTCTTAAAGCAGGATGCCCCGAAACATCAAGGATAACCTTCTCATTATCATTTATCCAGTCTAATCCTCTCCAAACCTCACAGCCGTATACGATGTCCGGACGGTATGTGGAAGACAATTCTTGTAAAGCAGTTATAACCCGCAGGGATACAGCTACGTGAGTATCATGCTTGTCTGCCGGATTATGGGTGTAAATCACTTTGGGGCGAATTTTTTGTAAAAGGATTTTCAAGTCCTCCAATAATGGTAAAAAGCAGGGATCTTTAATCTGAGCACTGCTATAATTCAATAGAACCAGAAGGGAGTAATTTCCCACCATAGCGGCCTTCTTTTGTTCTAAGATACGGACTCTTTTCATCTCTTCATTTGTATAGTTTCCATAGAGACCTGTTCTGGGGCTGCCTCCTCCATCGGAACAAACCACAGCGGCAAATCTGTTTTTAGGGTCATCAAAACAGGACAAGATGCCGTGTTGAGCCATTATTTCAATATCATCCTGGTGGGCGGCAAAAACCATATGGGTAATAGTTTTAAAAGACTGTTCCAATTCTTGGTTAAATGGTAGATAAAGTTCGGATTGATCATTGAGTTTCATGGAATCACTCCTTATTCATATCCATTCGGATTTTTAGTCTGCCACCGCCAGGAATCGCAGCACATGGCTTCCAAACCTTTTTCCGCCCGCCAGCCTAAATCTTTTTCTGCCTTCTTTGGATTTGCATAACAAGTTGCAATATCCCCGGGACGACGGGATACAATAGTATATGGGATTTTATTCCCGGTAACCTTACGAAAAGCATCGACTATTTCTAATACACTATAGCCGGTACCTGTACCCAAGTTGTGAACCATCAATCCACCTTTTTTCCCCAGGGTTGTCAGTGCGGCTAAATGTCCTTTGGCCAAGTCCACAACATGAATGTAATCTCGGACGCCGGTTCCGTCTTTTGTTGGGTAATTATTACCAAAAACCTTTAAACTATCTATCTTACCGATAGCTACTTGGGTGATAAAAGGGACCAAGTTGTTAGGGATGCCGTTTGGATTCTCTCCAATCAGACCACTTTCGTGAGCCCCTATCGGATTAAAGTAGCGCAGAATGGATATATTCCATGCAGGGTCAGCATGGAATAAGTCTTTCAGAATCTGTTCAATCATCAGTTTTGTTGCCCCATAGGGGTTTGTAGCCGCCAATGGAAAATCTTCTGTTATTGGTACTGTGTGAGGGTTGCCGTAAACAGTAGCTGAAGAACTAAATACAAGGTTTTTAACTCCAAAGGAATCCATGACCTTTAAAAGGTTTAAGGTGGAACGAAGGTTATTGTCATAATAACGTAATGGAAAATCGACAGACTCACCTACAGCCTTAAATCCGGCGAAATGGATCGTGCTTTCGATTTCGTGTTGTGTAAAAACCTTTTTTAAATCTTCCTCTTTACAAAGATCGTATGGATAAAAGGGAAAATTTTTCTCGGTAATTTGCTTGACACGACTTAGAGATTGTTCTTTGCTGTTTGATAAATTATCAATAACCACAATTTCCTTGCCGGAGGTCAGGAGTTCGACGCAGGTGTGACTTCCGATATATCCGGCGCCACCGGTTACAAGAATTGCCATAGCATACCTCCCAAGATCACCGCTTAGGGTATAAACCCTGTTTTTGCATGTTTTGTATTGCCTTAGCCACGCAAGCAAGGTCTTCTCTGTAGGTTACACCATGCCATTGATCCTTGGAACGAAGGACCGTAACAGTTGCTTTTTCTTCTTTCAGAAGATCGTTGACAATGGCAGGCAACAAAAATTCTTTTTTAATGGGATCTTCCTTTAAAGCCTGATCCAGGAAACCAGGGAATCGAATTTCCAATTCGGTCAGAAATTCTTGAGTGAAGCCCCAAAGATTCATTGAAACAGTAGTTCCCCTTTCGATGGAATGCCAGGAAATACCTTCATCCTCTGTGTACTCGATTAAATCTCCGCGTTTTTCAATTCGGAGCCTTTCATCTACACCTTCTAAACGATTATTCTTAATTTTACAAACTCCCCTGGCTACATGCCCATAATCTGTCAGAGTGTTTTCAATTTGATAGCCCACCATCGCAAAAGGATAAGGTGTTCGATCAGTCTTTTGATTTTCTAAATAGTTAAAAATTACAGAAAAAGCATCTTTCCCATAGTAATCGTCTGCATTGATGACTGCAAAGGGAGCGTCGATCACATTCTTTGCCTGGAGTACTGCATGGCCGGTCCCCCAAGGTTTAATCCTGCCATCAGGGACCGAATAACCCGACGGCAGTTGTTCCAAGGATTGATAAACATATTCTACAGAGATTGAATCCTTAATTTTATTTCCGATTAATTCTTTAAAATCCAGATCGATTTCTTCTTTTATTATAAAAATAACTTTTTCAAAACCGGCATCTATGGCATCGTACAGAGAAAATTCAATAATAGGTTCACCGTTTATACCCACGGGTGCCAGTTGCTTTAATCCACCGAATCGGCTTCCGATACCGGCAGCCATAATTACAAGAATTGGTTTTTGCATTTTTTTCTCCTATCCTTTTCTTGTTGATACTTTCTTTATTTAAATGAGAGTTGCCTCTACAAACTATACTATAATAGTAGAAGTTGAATCGCAAGTGTCATTATGCTATAATTTCATATATATTTTACCCGGGAGGCAGCAATGATATTGATCAAAAACATAACCTTTTTCCTCTGGTTTTATAGATTCCTTTTCCATATTCGAGAAAATAAAAAACGAATTCATCAGTTTCGATCGTTAGAAAATGACCAAGCAGAGCAGACTGAGATCAGAATTGCTGAAGATATCTGGGGGAAATCTCTTTGTGAAAAAGCGGGAATTCGCCTTTCGGTCAGTGGCTTAGAAAATATTCCGGATGGACCGGTCGTCTTCGTATCCAATCATCAGAGCTATTGGGATATTCCTGTATTTTTTGCTGCTATTCCACATAAGCAATTTGGTTTTATTGCTAAAAATGATTTAGAAAAACTCCCTGCCTTTGGCTCATGGATTTACGATGTACGTAGTATTTTTATTGAAAGGGATGATGCCAGGGCTTCCCTTCGAGCTTTTGAAGAGGGAACGGAATTGCTTAAACGTGGCTTTTCCTTCACCATCTTTCCTGAAGGAACAAGAAGTAAAGGTTCACAAATGGGCGAGTTCAAAAAAGGAAGTCTTCGATTAGCTACAAAAGCCGGGGTACCGGTGATTCCCATAACTTTAAACGGTACCTATAAAGCATTTGAAGAAAAGGGCTATGTTTGCCCTACAGAGGTAGATTTTAAAATCCATCCTTCTATTTCAACAAAAAATCTTTCTAAAAAAGAAAGCGGAGAATTGGCGGAACATGTGGAAGCAATTATTAGGGAAGGGCTTACCGAATTCATTCCGGTTCAAAATAATTGATGGCAAAAATATTTCTTGCAAAACAATAAACCTGTGATATACTAGATAAGCATTGAAATTTGCTAATAAAAGCGAACTATGCTCCTTGCCTTGCTTGAGAGGCATAAGCCCGAACAACAAGGCCATTTAGTCCATGAGGAGGTGAAAAAAATGAACAATTATGAAGTCATGTTCATCATTGAAGCTGCTTTAGAAGACGATAAAAAAGAAGCTGCCATAGAGATGGTTAAAGAGATCATCGCAATTGACGGAGAAGTCGGTAAAGTAGATGTTTGGGGAATGAGGAAACTGGCGTATCCTATTCTGAAGAAAAAAGAAGGCTATTATGTAGTCATTCAGTTTGTTGGGAAACCTCAACTACCGAAGGAGTTGGATCGAAAACTTAAAATTTCTGATAGCATTATCAGACATATCATTATCAATAAAGATGAAAAGTAAAGCGGTAAACATACAAGTACGGTAACCATTCAAGTGAGGAGTTGTAATTATGAATATTGTAGTACTTATCGGCAGATTGACAAAGGATCCGGAATTAAGATACATTCCTCAAAGTGAGACTGCCGTAGCCAATTTCACACTTGCTGTAGACCGGCCTATGGCAAAGGAAAAGACAGCAGATTTTATTCGTATTGTCACCTTTGGTAAAACGGCGGAGCTTTGCAATAAATATTTGGCTAAAGGTCGTTTAGTCGGTATACAGGGAAGGATACAGACCGGGAGTTATAAAACACAGAGTGGAGAAACCCGCTATACAACGGAAGTCTATGCGGATAGAGTTAAGTTCTTAGATTGGGGCGACAAACGCGACACCCAATCAGAGAATCAATCTTCTAAGGAACCTATAGGGATACCGGAAGGATTCCAAGCATTGGATGACGACGATGATATCCCATTCTAGAAAAGGAGAATATAACCATGATGGAAAAAAGGCGTGGCATGAGAAGAAAAAAAGTATGCCAGTTTTGTGCGGATAAGACAGAAACCATCGACTATAAAGATGTTGACAAACTAAGAAAGTATATAACGGATAGAGGTAAAATTCTGCCTAAACGAATCACAGGGAACTGTGCCATTCATCAAAGAGAAGTGACAAAAGCCGTTAAACGGGCGAGAATCGTTGCACTTCTGCCTTATACAGCAGATTAACAAATAAAACCAAGGGGACGACGGTTAGAGACGACGTCCCCTTTTCATATTTTCTGTAAATTGTAAAAAACGCCTTCTTTATAAATCCATTTATGGTATAATTAAAATTCCAACCGGTATGAAAAAAAAGTAATCTGACAGATCTGCACAAGAGGCTGTGAGGAGTTTAATATGGGAAATAAAATATTAAAGAGCTTTGTTGTTCCTTATCTAAGAATAGGGATTATTGCTTTGCTTGTATTTGCTTTGGGGCTTTTATATTACAATGTTTATGCAGGTATGACCGCAATTTTAATTACAGGAGGACTACTCCTATACTTCTATCAAATGTCACGAAAACGAATCAACCTTTGGGAGGAGTATGCCAAGACGATGACCAGCGAAATGGAAGATATTCTATGTCGCTTTGTCTATTATAATTCTTTACCCCTTTGTGTTATTAATTCTCAGGGGATTGTAACCTGGTTTAACCAAAAATTCCCAGAGTTGTACGAAGAAGTTGAAATGCTGGACTCCAATATATATCAACTGTCAGGATTGAAATACGTAGACCTGATCCAGGGGGTTTCAGGAGAAAAGCATATACTGGTCAATCGAAAGGATAAAACATATCGGGTTATGAGTTCCTTTGCCAATGAGGGAAAAGAAGGGGCTCTAATGCTATATTGGATGGATGTGACCAATCTGGAGACTTTAAAAGATTTATATAAAGATGAAAAATTATGTTACGCTTATGTAGACGTTGACAATTACGACGAACTCATCGCTGCCACGCCAGACGAACGCAAATCTGTCATAGCTTCTCAGATAGAAACTGAAATCCGTCAATGGGCAGCCAGAATGTCTGCAACAGTAATCAGATATAAGAGCGGCCGTTATTTTATAGCTTTTGAACATAAGTATTTTGAAAAGCTGGAGGTAGGTAAATTCAGTATTCTTGATGATGTTCGCGGGATTGAGACGGATGGAGATTTTCCTCCTTCTCTTTCCATCGGTATTGGCGTAGGAGGCAAGAATCTTGTGGAGCTGGAGGAATTTGCAGGTGCGGCATTAGATCTTGCCCTGGGCAGGGGAGGGGATCAAGCTGTTGTTAAGCGTAAAAATAAAATTGAATATTATGGTGGCAAGCTGCAAACTGTAGAAAAAAGAAATAAAGGTAAATCCAGGATTATGGCCCATGCCCTGCGGCAGTTGATTGATCAGTCCGGCAAGGTGCTTATTATGGGGCACAGGAATCCGGATATGGACTCCTTCGGATCATCTTTAGGCATCAGTCGTATTGTAAAGAATCGAAACAAAGAAGGAGCAATTCTCATCAATACCTATGGCAGCTCTTTAATGAAGATATACAAAAAGGCTAAAGAGACAGGACAGTATCATTTTGTTTCCGGCGAGGAAGCCAAGAATCTGGTAGATAAAGATACTCTTTTAGTGGTTGTGGATACCCACCGGCCTAACCTGTTGGAGTGTCCGGAACTTTTATCTATGACTGATAAAATTGTTGTAATTGATCATCATAGAAAATCGGAGGATAGCATAGAGAATGCAACATTAACTTATATGGAGGCTTATGCATCCTCGGCATCTGAATTAATTACAGAGATCCTTCAATATATTGGGGATGGGAAAAAAATGGTGGAGAAACTGGAGGCAGAAGCACTTTTAGCCGGGATTACAGTAGATACCAAGAGCTTTTCCATTAAGACCGGGGTACGTACCTTTGAAGCTGCATCCTGGCTAAGAAGGAACGGAGCAGATACCGCCAGTGTTCGGCAATACTTCCAAACAGATATGGATTCTTTTAAGTTGAAAGCGGAAATCATAGCGGATGCAGAAATTCTTTCCGGAGGATTTGCACTTTCTTCCTGTGAAGGACATCATCCCAATGTTCATATTATCACTTCCCAGGCAGCAGACGAACTATTGAATATTCAGGATATACGAGCCAGTTTCGTTGTGGGAAGCAATGAAGACGGTATTACTGTAATCAGTGCCCGATCACTTGGAGAGGTTAACGTCCAGACCATCATGGAAAAGCTGGGAGGGGGCGGACATTTGGCTACAGCCGGGGCTCAATCGGATAAATCGGTAGAGGAAACACTAGAGGAAATACGGGAATTAATTCGAGAAATAGAATAAACAGGAGGTTCGAGTATGAAGGTTATCTTATTACAGGATATTAAAGGATTGGGAAAGGCAGGCCATGTTGCAAATGTAAGCGACGGCTATGCAAGGAACCTATTGATTCCCAAGGGCATGGTTAAAGAGGCGACAGACAGCAATCTGCGTGAGTTGAAGCGGAAGAAAGAAGCCTATGAGGCTAAGGAAGCAGAGAGTTTGGAATCTGCCAGTGCTCTTGCAAAGCGTATTGCTATGTTACGGGTTAAACTGATAGCAAAAGGCGGAGAAGGCGGAAGGCTATTTGGATCGATAACAGCCAAGGATATTAGCGAGGCATTGATGGAACAACATAAAATTGAGGTTGACCGGCGAAAAATCCTATTGGAGAATCCTATTAAACAGACAGGAGAACATGTTGTAGAGGTTAAACTGTTTACAGATGTCACAGCAAAGCTCAGAGTTATTGTCGAGGTATAATAGAAACAGTCATTGAGGAATAGATATGAACCAGTCAGAACGAATCCCTCCCCATAGCGAAGATGCAGAAAAATCTGTATTAGGATCCATTATCCTGGACAAGGATGCCCTCTTAGAAGTTCTGGAGATTTTAAGAGCAGACGATTTTTATAGTGAAATGCATAAGGAAATATACAGTGCGGTATTAGAATTGTATCAAAGAAATGAGGCCGTGGATATCCTGACACTTTCTGAAGAGTTAAAGAAGCGTAATACCTTGGAAATGGTGGGTGGGCGAGCCTATATCGCTCTTTTGTCCACCATGGTTCCTTCCACCTTAAATGCGGCTCAATATGCAAAAATTATCGGTGAAAAAGCGGTACTCAGGCAATTGATCCGTTCATCCTCTGAAATTATGGAAAAAGCATATCAGGAAAAGACCGAGCCGGAAACGGTTTTGGATTATGCAGAACAATCTATTTTTGAAATCGCTCAAACAAGACAGAAAAAAGATTTTGAACCGATCAAAGATGTATTGTATAGTAATTTAAAGAGAATTGACGAAGTATCCAAACTTCCTGATGGACTCACCGGGATTACTTCCGGGTTTTTGGATCTGGATGCGAAAACTTCCGGCCTTCAAAGATCTGATTTAATCGTATTAGCCGCAAGACCCAGCATGGGAAAGACTGCTTTCGCTCTTAACATAGCCCAGCAGGCTTCTCTTCGAGTAAATGCGAAGGTATTGATTTTCAGCCTGGAAATGTCAAGAGAGCAATTAGGGCAACGACTACTTTCTATGGAGTCCCGGGTGGATATGCAGAAGTTGAAAACCGGAAAATTGGATCAGAACGATTGGGACCAATTATATGAAGCAATTGATAAGCTTTCAAAAGCAGAAATCTACATAGACGATACACCGGGTATCACGGTTTTAGAAATAAAAAATAAAAGCCGCCGGCTTAAGGCAGAAAAAGGATTGGATCTCATTGTGATAGACTATCTTCAACTGATGTCCTATGAGGGAAGGGCAGAAAGCAGGCAGCAGGAGATCACTGCAATTTCTCGGTTTTTAAAACAACTGGCCAGAGAAATTGATTGCCCTGTTCTGGTTTTATCTCAGTTATCCCGTGCTCCGGAGCAAAGATCCGATCATAGGCCAATTCTTTCAGATTTACGGGAATCCGGGGCCATTGAACAGGATGCAGATATGGTTATGTTTCTGTATCGTGATGAATATTATAATATGGATACTGATAAACCCAATATTTGTGAGGTCAATATATCAAAACAGCGGAACGGTCCTACCGGAATGATTGAATTGACCTGGTTAGGGAAATACACCCGATTCGTTGATATCAGCCGTCTTTCAGATAAGGGTTATTAAAGGTTTATTAAATGGAGGGATATTATGATTACCAAGGAAATGCGAATCAGTGAAGTCCTGGATATGGATGATAGTTTGAGTCGGATTCTTATTAATCATGGTTTGAACTGCCATGGTTGTCCGGGAGCCGAAAAAGAAACTCTTGAGGAAGCGGCTAAAGGACACAATACTAACTTATTCGCACTTATTGAGGATTTAAATTCTTCTTTAAAAGAAGGTAAATAATGAAATTTATACGAGAAAAGGTACAAAATTATTATCTGTTTGATACATCAGTGGAAAATGTATTTATCAATGAGTATATGATTGATGCCCCGGGTGATTATGTTAAGGTATATTTGATTGCTTTAATGTATGGGGAAATATCTATGCCTATGGATCATGAATCTATTGCCAAACAACTTTCTTTGGCTGATGAGGATGTACTTAAGGCCTGGACCTATTGGGAAAGTAAAGGGGTTATTGAAAAGGAGTATCCGGATCCGGAAAATCGTTTCAATTATAATGTAAAATTCATCAACCTAAAGGAACAAATCTACGGTAAAAATGATAAGGGTAAAAAAGAAAAAATCCCTTCTGCTTTAGAAGGCCTTATGAATGACCAGGAACTAAAGAAGATATACAGCAGAATCGAACAAATAACAGGGAGGTTATTTGAGGGAAATGAACCCGCAGCGATATTGGATTGGATTCAGGACTATGATATTCCTGCTGAAATCGTAATTTATGCCTATGATTACTGTGTTAACAAACGCAACAACAGCAGACACAATTACGTAGCTGCCGTCGTGAAAGAATGGGCAGGGAGAGGACTTCGGACTATAGACCAAATCGAAGAGCATCTTCAGCAAACGGACAATCGTTACTATCTATATAAACGGGTTCTAAAGGCATTGGGCTTTTCAAGAAACCCGACAGAAGAAGAAAAACGAATCATGGATACCTGGTTTGACGACATGAATTTTGATATTGGAAGAGTCCTTCAGGCTTGTAAAAAAACCAGCGGGATTTCCAACCCCAACATCAACTACATCAATACCATATTAAAGTCATGGAGTAACGAGGGAAAGGGGACAACCTCAGATAAAGCTCCGTCGGGACATCCCATAGGCATGGTTATGAGATCCTATGAAGAGGAGAGGAATAAAAACGTGGCAGAGGCTGAAGCCCGTCGCATTCAGGTTTATAAAACAGTGCCCAGGGTGCAGGAAATCGAAAATGAAATGAGGGAAATTGGTATGGAGATATCAAAGATTATGCTGGCCAGTGGATTCGGGGCTAAAAGCAGGATTAAAGAGCTAAAGAAAAAATCAGAAAGGTTAAGTCATGAAAAAGCCTACTTACTCACTGACAATAATTTCCCACTGAATTATATGGACACTATTTATACCTGTTCTATTTGCAAGGATACCGGTATGTTAGATACCGGGGAGAGGTGCCCCTGCTTCAGTGATAAACTGGAACAGTTACAAAAAAGATTTGAAAATCCGGAAGAGAGACGGTATAATGGTTAAATAGTACATATGAAGAACCCAATCGCTTAAACGATAAGGAGGAACATATGGCGGGTAAGCCGGATAAAGAATGTGGCACCGGAGACGGTACTGTCGATAATATAAAACAACAAAATAATGAAGATATGAGAGATACGGAGAAATTCTGTACCTCTTCTTTGGTTGTAGAAAAAAATATTCTAGATTTTGAAAGCATCGAGGAAGAATTGGAACGAATATCACAAATGAAACAAAAACAACGAGAATTATTAAAATCAAAAGAGGTAAAAAAGGAAAATGTTGACCAAAGGCTGGATGACTTTATAGATGGTTTATTTGCAGCCTTTTTCAAATGGGAATCACATATGTCTGATAAAGCCGCAGGATTGATCAACAAAGTGGATGTCAATATAGACAGGCTTAGTAACAGAATATTACAAATTCCGGAGATTTGTCATGAAAAACGGGTCACTTTCCAAAGATGGGCAAAGGGGCATAAAAGGCAGCTTATCAGTATATTATGTGCCTGTGCGTTTACAACAGCGGTGGCAGCTATAATTATTGGAAATCTGACAGCCTATGAGTACATGTATAATGGTAAGGTTCTAGGCACGGTGAAAGACCGGCAAGATGTTTTTATGACCATTGACGTCATAGGAGATAAATTGACTTATGCCTACGGGGCAGAAGTGAAAATTGATAAGGATGAGAATATCTCTTTTAATAAAATAATCGGTTGGAATTTAAAAATCGATGATAAGGACGACGTGTTGAATACACTGACTTATTTAAGAGATATGAATGCCAATGCCTATGCCATTATGGCAGACGGAAAGCAAGTAGCGGTTTTAGACAGTAAAAAAAGAGCAGAAGAAATATTAGAAACAATAAAAGATAAATATACTGTAAAAGATGATTCTGTCGAATATAAGTCTGTTGATTTTCTGGAAAATGTTGAGGTAAAAGAGATCAATACAAAGATTAAAAATATTCGGCAGGGTGATGAAGTACTGGATTATATGTTAACCGGAGCAGTTGAAAAGAAGGTTCATATAGTACAGGACGGTGACACCTTTAATCAAATCGCCAAGGATTATGGATTGAAACCAAATGAACTACAGGTATCAAATCAGGATGTAAAAACAGAAGACCTCCATATCGGACAAGAGTTGTCTTTGACCCGGGTCTGTCCGGTCTTAACGGTGCAAACTAAAGAGTTGGTTACCTATAAAGCGAAAATGGACTATGAAATAACCTACGAGGAAACCTCCACCCTTTTTAAAGGAGAACAAACCGTAAAAATTGCAGGGGCACCCGGAGAGCGCCAGGTAAAAGCAGAAGTGGTACGCTGTAACGGTATTGAAGTAAGCCGGAACGAAATCAGCTCGGAGGTTATCAAAGAACCTAAAACGCAAGTAGTTATAAAAGGAACCAAAAATGTGCCGGCCCTGGTAGGTACAGGCAGTTTTAACTATCCGACAAGAGGTTCCCTAAGCTCTCGATTCGGGACAAGGTGGGGGAGAATGCACTATGGTATCGATTTGGCAGCGCCGGTAGGTACCAAAATCCGTGCATCTGATGGAGGAACTGTCATTTTTGCAGGTAGGCAGAGTTCTTATGGTAATGTGATCAAAATTGATCATGGTGGAAATCGGGTAACAGTTTATGCCCATTGCAGTAAATTGCTGGTGTCAAAAGGAAGTAAGGTTTATCAGGGGCAACACATTGCCAATGTGGGGAATACAGGGAGAAGTACAGGCCCCCACCTTCATTTTGAGGTCCGTATTAACGGAGTTGCAAAAAATCCCTTAAAGTATTTAAAATAAGGAGATTATTAATTCATGAATATAAAAAAAATATTAATTATAGAAGATGAAAAATCTATTGCTGATATTATCAAATTTAATCTTGTAAAAGAGGGATTTGAAATCGATATGGCTTATGATGGAAAAACCGGCTTGGATAAGGCCTTGTCTTTGAAGCCGGATTTGATTTTATTAGATGTTATGCTTCCTGAAATGGACGGTTTTCAGGTTTGCAAGAGGGTTCGAGAAATCAGTACAGTGCCGATTTTGATATTGACTGCTAAAGAAGAAGAGGTTGATAAAGTTTTAGGTCTGGAATTAGGGGCGGACGATTACATAACCAAGCCTTTTAGTATGCGTGAGCTGGTGGCACGGATCAAAGCCAATATAAGAAGAACAGATTTGATTGCCAGTTTACAAGATGCTCCTGCTGATGTGCAGGAATTTGGAAACCTGGCCATTGATATGAATCGATATGAGGTACGAAAAGAGGGTGTTCCGTTAGAGTTAACCCTGAGAGAGTTTGAATTGTTGAAATATTTGGCAGGACGGGAAAACCATGTTTTTTCCAGAGAACAACTTTTGGAAGAGGTTTGGGGTTATGAATATTATGGAGATATTCGTACGGTAGACGTAACGGTAAGAAGACTACGGGAAAAACTGGAAGATAACTCCAGTGATCCAAAATACATAATGACCAAAAGAGGGATTGGCTATTACTTCAGGAGGCCATAATCTAATGACAATCAAGAAGAGATGGAAAAGCATCCGTTGGCGAATCGTATCGATTTACTTCCTGTTGGTATTTATAGCTATGACGATTACCGGCGTTTTCATCATGCGCGAGTTGGAAGCGTATCAGATGGAATCCATACGAGATAATTTTACTAAGATAGTACAGGAAAATATCCTCTCTTTACAAGAATACGATGACTTAAAAAGTTATCAAAATGAAATCCAGGCAGATATTTTAGCTTGGTCCGAAAGCCTTCGTGAAGAAATGTTTGTTGTCAATGACGATTTTATCATCATTGCTTCCAGCAACCTGAACTATATAGGTAAGAGTGGCTTGAATTTGCTGGATCAGTATATCCTGGTACGTGGACTTTCCGGTCAAATCGCTGAATCCGACGGGTTTCTCGCCTCCGGCATCCCGGTTAAAAATATGGTATTTCCTTTAGAAAATGGGGGGAAAATTACAGGAGTTGTTTGCCTACGGGCAGATATTTCAAGCGTCTATGAAACCCAAAGACAGTCAAAGATGATTTTTTTGAAATCTATGTTTGTTGCGTTACTGGTTACGGTAGCGCTTGGTTTTATTATTTCCAGAAGTATCACCATTCCCATTAATGAGTTAACGGAAAAAGCAGAAAAAATGTCCCGGGGAGATTTCAGCCAGGAAGTAAGCGTCAAGTCCGATGATGAAATTGGACGTTTAGCTGTGATGTTTAATTTATTAAGGGAGAAGCTGGATTTTACGCTATCGGAAATATCCAATGAAAAAAGTAAACTGGAAACTATTTTAAAATATATGGCGGATGGGTTACTGGCTATTGATATGAACCGCCGCATTATTCTTGCAAATCCGGCTGCTACGATTATGCTTTCTATTAAACAAAAGGACATTGAAAAGAAAGGATACGATGAAATCATCGGCAAATATAGTAAAAAACTGCGCTTTGATTGTATTCTGGAGAATTGCAAAAATGGAGGGGCCCATGATACTTTTGACTACAGCGGAAGGGCTTTTTCTGTCCGCTATGATCGGTTTAGGGATGAAAGCGATGAAGATGTCGGGATCATCATGCTGCTGCAGGATATTACAGAGCAACAAAAGCTAGAGCATATGCAGAGAGATTTTGTGGCAAATGTTTCCCATGAATTGAAGACGCCTCTGACCACAATTAAGAGTTATACGGAAACCTTGGTGGAGAGAGAGATTACGGATTGCGAAACAATACGAGGATTCTTAACCATCGTCGATGCAGAGGCAGATCGAATGAGCCGATTGGTCCGGGAATTGCTTCAACTTTCCCGGCTGGATTATAAACAAGAGAGATGGTATAAAAAAGAGGTTAATTTGCTCAATGTTGTTAAAACAGCGGTTACAAAGATGGAAATTACTGCTGATGCAAAGGATCAACAGTTGAATCTTCAAATAGACGGAGAGCAGAAGATTATGACCGTGATTGATCGTGACAGAATGGAACAGGTTTTGTTAAATGTGTTAAGCAATGCCATAAAATATTCGCCGGAACGGGGACATATCGATATTGTTGTCTTTAAGGAGGAAAATAAAGCCTATATCACAGTTAAGGATGATGGAATAGGTATTGCAGAAAAAGAAATTCCTCGTATATTTGAACGGTTTTATAGGGTAGATAAAGCTCGATCCAGAGAAATGGGGGGGACCGGTTTAGGGCTTTCCATCGCCAAACAAATTGTTGAGGAGCATGGAGGAAATATTTGCATAGAGAGCCGGATAGGGAAAGGAACAAAAATCACAATTACCTTGCCTTTAGCACCTACCAGAGGAATAAGCAATATTGAATAAGGGTGCGTCCCTGACATTTTATTGAAAGAATGTGCATAGTAATAGGTGAGGGGGGATTGGGATGCATAATTTATTTATTGAGGATCGGAAGCAGATCACAGTTACTGATGTAAAAGATGTAGATAACTTCAACGAAGAAACCATTCTGTTGACCATTCATGAAGGAGGGCTTCTTTTAAAGGGTCAGGAGATGCATATTCAGAAGCTTGACCTGGAAGAAGGTAAAGTTATTATTACCGGATCTGTTACATCCGCAACTTATACAGAAAAAAGAGAAAAGTCTGAAGGCGGATTCCTTAAAAAAATGTTAAAATGAGTCAGTTGATAAGGGAACAGCTGTTTGAGTTTCTTGCTTTATTTTTCTGCGGCGCTGCTACAGTCATCTTTAGGCAGCTCTTCATAGCCTATCATAATCGGTACAAGCCAAAGAGAACAATATCCATTATTCAAGAAATACTTTTTTGGATTTTAACCGCCTTATTAGTTTCTGCTTGTCTCTATTATTCCAATTTTGGAGTATTAACAGTACCTTCTATAGCAGGCTTTACGCTAGGTGCAATTTTATGGTATAATATTAGGCACGTTTATCGGTAAACAGGGGCTACTAATGAGGAGAGAAAGCCATGGCAAAGAAAGTTATAGACATGGAGGCAGCCAGAAATGAGCGCAGACAAAAGCGGGCCCTTTCTAATGCAAATAAATATCAAAAAGAAAAACAGACAAAGGATTCCATATCCCGTCGAAGAGCAAGCAAAATTTTTCGCAGGAGAGTTGTGTATTGTTCTATTTTTCTGATTTTAGCTATAGTTATCGGCCTGTCCGTTTATAATTTAATTAGTTTAAAGCTGGAAGAGGCTAAAGCGGAGGCTGAATTAGAAGCATTATTACAGGAAAAAGAGAAATTAGAGGAACAGCTTACTCACATTGATAGTAAGGAATATATCGAGCAAAAGGCCAGACAGGAACTTAAAATGATCCTTCCGGGGGAAACTCTTTACGTGCTTATGGAAGAGGAAGAGGATGCAAAAGAAGATTAGGGAAATCATAGTAGTGGAAGGACGAAATGACGAAAATGCCGTTAAATCCGCATTGAATGCTGAGACCATTATCACCCATGGGCATGGAATCAGTGAAGAAACTTGGAAACTGATAGAAAGAGCATATAGAGGACCGGGAATTATTGTATTAACCGATCCCGATTACGCCGGAGAACAGATTCGAAATCGTATTCAGAAACGGTTCCCGGAGGCGAAGCATGCCTATCTTGTAAGAGAGGATGCGGTTAAAGAGGGAGATATCGGAATTGAAAATGCTACAGATGCCAGTATACGAAAGGCATTGGAGAAAGCCAGATGCATACATGAGTCGTCCGACAACGAATTTACTGTGGAGGACTTGCTTTTTTTTGGTCTTATCGGTTCAGTGGAGGCAGGGAAAAAAAGAAACAAGCTTGGCAGTGCACTTGGAATCGGTTATGGAAATGCAAAGACCTTTTTAAAACGTTTGAATTATTTTGGTATTACAAGAGAGGAATTTTACCGGTATGGACAAGCTTTATTCACCGGCAACGATACAGAAGATAAAGAATAAATATGAATTTCAACTGTCTAAAAGTTTGGGGCAAAACTTTTTAATTGATGGAAATTTGGTGGATCGTATTATTGAGAATTCACTAATAGGTAAGGAAGATCTGGTTATTGAAATAGGGCCGGGAATAGGTGTGCTGACGGCGGCGGCGGCCAAGAAAGCCCGCAAGGTGATAGCTGTAGAAATCGACAGGAATCTTATTCCCATATTACAGGAGACCTTGGCCGGATATGACAATATTGAAATAATCAACCGCGATATTATGAAAACAGATTTTAGAGAAATTATTAAAAATGCTGAAAAAGGGAACAAGAGGCCGTTTAATAGCGTCAAAATAATAGGGAACTTGCCTTACTATATAACCACGCCTATTATTATGAAAATCCTGGAAGAGGATGGACGAGGCCTGATCGGCAACATCACTATCATGATGCAAAAAGAAGTAGCCGATCGCATAAGAGCCATACCGGGATCAAAGATCTATGGAGCTCTATCGGTAACGGTTCAATATTATTGCATTGTAGATAAGATCGCTTCTGTTTCTAAGGAAGTCTTTGTTCCAAAACCAAAGGTGGACTCTTCTGTCATTCGACTAACAATCCGCAAAGAATCGCCGGTCGAACTGGATAACGAAGGTACTTTTTTTGCTGTAGTAAAGGCGGGGTTTGGACAAAGAAGAAAGACACTATTGAATAGTTTAAATGGTATTTACGGCTTCAGCAAAGAAGAGGTGAAAGAAGTTATTAGCGAAGCAGGGATTAACCCATATCGAAGAGCAGAAACCTTAGATATGAAGGAGTTTGCAGTCTTGTCAAATGTCATTTATAAAGGGATAAGGGATTAAAAAACGATGAAAGTGTTTTATAGAAAATATTTGATTTATGGCGGAGTACAATCCGCATTACTCGCTTTTCTTTTAAATTTACTTATTGAAATTATAAGCAGGCGTTCTCTTCTTGGGGGTCTGGGTTTTTTGGCCGGAAACCCTAAGGTGTTTTTTTACAATACCTTTATTATTTTTGTTAGCTTATCTGTTTCCCTACTTGTGAAACGGCGTATTTTTGTCTATGTGTTGATTTCTTCTCTTTGGTTGGCTTTGGGTATTATAAATGGAGTAATCTTAAGCTTTCGTATGACGCCATTTACGGTGTCCGACTTAGCACTTTTAGAAAATGGCCTATCAATCCTGCCCAATTATATGAGCACTTTTGAAATTGTCTTAACTGTGCTGGCCATTATCATTGCCATTGCCCTTTTTGTGGTTGCCTTTCTGTTTGCACCCAAAAAGAAGAATCCTATTCGTTATAAGCTTAATTTTGTTTTAATTATTGTTTTTATGTTGGCCTTATATGGGTTTACAAATTTAGGTGTTAATAATAGATGGCTGTCAACTTATTTCAGCAACCTGGGTTATGCCTATGAGGATTATGGCGTTCCGTATTGTTTCATCAATACCTGGTTAAACCGAGGGGTACCTATACCTGTCGATTATTCAGAAGAATTGGTACTCAGTGTGTTTAAAGATGGAATTCCTATGGGGGTAGATGAGGCAAATACAAGCATCCCTGTTATTCATACAGCAGGAGAAGAGACGAAAAATCAGCCTAATATTATATTTGTTCAATTGGAATCCTTTATCGATCCTACGTTGATTGAAGGCTTGGAATTGTCCGGTGATCCAATCCCCAATTTTCATAAACTAAAGAAGAAATACAGTAACGGTTATCTTAAGGTTCCTGCAGTGGGTGCCGGTACGGCCAATACAGAATTTGAAGTATTATCCGGAATGCGGATAATGTCCTTTGGCCCTGGTGAATATCCATATAAAACCATCATGAAGGATACCACATGTGAAAGTGTAAACTATGTATTAAAGAAATGGGGTTATACCACTCATGCGATCCATAATCACAGAGGAGCATTTTATGGAAGAAATCTAGTCTATGCCAATCTGGGTTTTGATACCTTTACTTCTGTTGAATATATGAATAAAGTAAAAAAGACTCCGAGAAATTGGGCAAAGGATAGGATATTAACAGGGGAGATTTTGGCTGCTTTAGAATCCACGGAGGGACAGGATTTTATCTTTACCGTATCAGTCCAAGGCCATGGGAGATATCCGGAAAACAAATTGATTGATGATGAAAAATTAGCGGTACGGGTAGTTGGCGGCATCGAGGATGAGAAAGAACGAAATGCTATGGAATATTATATCCAACAGGTTTATGAGATGGATCAGTTTGTTGGGGACTTAATTTCAACCTTTAAAAAATATGATGAAAAGACGGTCCTGGTGTTTTACGGGGATCATTTGCCCGTATTAAGCTTAACAGAGGAAGATTTGGTGAACCGTTCTATTTATGAAACACAATATATAATCTACGCAAATTATGACTTAAAAAAAATCGATGGGGATCTTACATCTTATCAATTATATTCAGAGGTAATGGAACGTTTAGGCATTCATAATGGTATTTTAACCTGGTATCATCAAACAAGGAAAAACCATGGAAATTACCTGGATAACCTTGAAATACTGCAATATGATATGCTTTATGGGTCAAATTATGTTTATGGTGGAAGCAACCCTTTTAAACCTAAAGAGCTTAAGATGGGTGTTCGTCCTATTTGGGTGGAAAAGATTTTTAACTTTGGGGAGAGTACTTACGTTGTTGGAGAGAACTTTACTCCTTATAGTAAGGTGGCAGTTAAGGGTGATTTTATGGATACTGTTTTTGTAAATTCCAGAATCCTCAGAGTCCCGAAAGGGGTAAAAAGTCTGAACCCAAAGGATTTCAGTATCAGCCAAGTAGGAAAGTATAATACAATTCTATCTACATTAAAGGACGTGGAATAGCCCGGAAAGGAATATCAATGAAAAAAAATTTATATCGCAAAGAATTGGCCGGATTTAAACCCTATGTACCCGGAAAACCGATTGAAGAAGTAAAACGTGAGTACGGATTAACGGATATTGTAAAACTGGCATCTAATGAAAACCCGTTGGGACCATCACCTTTGGCTATGGAAGCTGTCATCAGGGCCGTCAAAGATATCAACTTATATCCCGAATCTACGGCCGTTGAACTAAAACGGGATTTGGCCGTTTACTTAGGTGTCAAGGTTGAAAATTTAGTCATTGGTAACGGTGGTGAAGAACTGCTTATGCTTATTGCTCAAACCTTTATCAATGAGGGAGATGAGGTAGTCGTGACAGCCCCATCCTTTGGAATTTATAATACCAGTACCTGCCTGATGGGGGCCAGGATCATTACTGTCCCTTTGCAGAAAAAGAACTTTGACATCTCCGGTTATTGTATGGCGGTTACAGACAAGACCAAGCTGATTTATCTATGCAATCCCAACAATCCTACAGGGAATATTATCACGAAAACGGAACTTGATGAGCTCCTTAAAAAGATTCCAAAAAATGTTGTGGTTGTTTTGGATGAGGCCTACTATGAATTTGCATCGGTAAACCCGGATTATCCAAAGAGTTTAGGATATTTGGAAGAAAGACCAAATACTATCATACTCAGAACTTTTTCCAAGGTTTCCGGTATTGCAGGAGTTAGGATAGGATATTTGGTTACATCAGAGGAAAATGCAGCTGAGATGAATAAGATAAAGTTGACCTTCAATGTAAATCGATTGGCGCAGGAAGCAGCAAGAGGTGCATTAAGGGATCAGGAACATATACAAAAGACCGTGGAGTTAAATTATAAATCCCTTAGTATGATGGAAGCTTATTTCAATAAAAAGGAATTCGATTTCTTTCCGTCTAATGCTAATTTCATCTTTGTTAATGCGAAGCAGCATTCAAAAATAATTTTTGAGGAATTAATGAAAAAGGGAATCATTATTCGTCCCGGATATTTCTGGGGTTGGGATACATGGCTTCGAGTCAGTACAGGAACAGAAGCTCAAACTCAGAAATTCATTGATGAATTGGAAGTGATTTTGTGTAAAGGCTAGCTCTTTTTATAACACCGGTCGATGGTGATGACTGTAAAGTAATTGGGAGAAAGCTCTTTGATCCCTTGGTCCAACCGTTTTTTCAGTTCGGATTCTTTCATAGTGCATACCTGATCGACAACCAAGTCGAATACGATTTTTTGGTTGGTGTAACCGGCAACGATCCTGAGATCATGGTGTCCGATGACTCCTTCTATTGGAGCGATTAGTTTCTCCACCTTCCGATTAATTTCCGCAGTAAGAGGATCACTAGTTTCTAAAGGATCCATATGAGCTACAAGTTCGATTTTTAAATCCCGTGATATGGTACGTTCAATGATGTCCACCATATCATGACTGGCAATCAGATCTCCATAGGCATCTACTTCTATATGAACGGTGGCAAAAGTCCGCCTGGCACCATAGCTGTGAACCACCAAATCATGAATGCCGACTACACCTTTATAGGAAAGAATCCGTTTCTGAATATCTGCCACCAATTCAGGGTCGGGGATACCGCCTAAAAGAGGAGTGGAGGTTTCTCCGATCAACTGTATACCGGAATAAATGATGAAAAGTGCCACCAGTCCACCCATGTAGCCATCAAGTTGTAAGCCGCTTATCTTACTGATGAGGATACTTGAAAGTACTGCAGTGGTGGCAATCGCATCATTACGGCTGTCGGTACAATTCGCTTTTATGGGTACGGAATTGATGATTTTTCCGATTTTAAGATAGAATAAAGATTGCCAGATTTTGATAGCGATGGCTATTAGTAATGCTACAACTGTGATATAGCTGAACTCTATAGGATTAGGATCAATAATTTTTTTAATTGAGGTTATTAAAAGCTGAAGACCTAATATGATAATTAGAAAGGAAATAAGCAAGCCGGTTATATATTCGATACGGGCATGGCCGTAAGGATGGTCTTCATCTGCAGGCTTGGCAGCAAGTTTTAAACCGATTAACAGTATGATAGAAGATGAGGTGTCAGCAATATTATTTATACCGTCTGCTAAAATAGCGATACTATGAAAAATCAAGCCCAAAGTAATTTTAAGGCCGCTTAGCAGTAAATTGGATATAATACCGACAACACTGGCCAACCTGCCGTAGCTGTCACGAACTTTGGAATCTTTTGTATTTCCGTAATCCTTGATAAAGATTCGGATCAGTAATTTTATCATGGCTTTCTCCGGTGTATCAATTTTTGGTAATGAGTCGTATTTAATATGTTATAATAAAAACTGTGCAATTTCCACTTAAATTTATTGTTAAAGGAACTCAACGAACATGGAACTCAAATTTGTAAAGTATAATCCCAGTGGGAATACAACCATACTGATTATAGACCCTTTACCCAGAAAAAGATACTCGGATATCGCCGCTAAAATTATGACTGATACTTATCTTTGCGCCGAGCAGGTAGGTTTTCTGGAAAAGGCGGAACACCCCAAAGCTTTAGCCCGTCTCCAGATGATGGGCGGAGAATTTTGTGGCAATGCATCCAGAAGCCTTGCCGCCTGGATTGCCATGGGCGGAATGGAGAGTGGAAAAATTCATAATTTTGAGGGGGACAAAAAGGAAGTAATTATAGAAATGTCCGGTTACAGGGGAATCTTAACCGCCGTAGTGCAAAATCAACAGCCCGGCTATAGATGCAACGTTGCAATCGAAATGCCGCTTCCTTCAGATATCTATCATGGCAGAAATGATCAATTGGGTGATTATAGCATTGTAGTCTATGAGGGTATCCTTCATGTGATTCTCTGGAACAAAACTGCGGCAGATGCCTATGTTCATATTGTAAAGGATTTTTTAAAAAAGGAACAACTGGATACGGATTGTTTTGGCATACTATTTTATAACAGTGCTACATCACAAATGACACCGGTGGTTTATGTAAGAGCGGTAGGTTCTTTGACCTGGGAGAAGAGCTGCGGATCCGGAACGGTAGCTCTGGTATCTGCCCTTGCTCAAAGGGAGGGAAGAACCATCAAAAATATGCAAATTCATCAACCGGGAGGAGAGTTATTTGCAAGTATTGATTGGAATGGCGGTATCATTGCTGCTAAACTGGCCGGCGACATTGATATTACAGCTGCCGGCACCATTTATATAGATTAAATCCATTTTGGAAATCGAGGCGATAAATATGATTGATCACGGGATTGAAGCCCTCTCGGCCTTATTGGAGCACAATATTTGGTTTGCTCCTATGCTTGCAATCCTGGCAGGGGCTTTAACCTCTGTTACCCCTTGTTCACTTTCGAGTGTTCCCATTATCATAGGTTATGTTGGTGGCACCGGAAACAAAGATGGGAAAAGGGCTTTTCGTTTATCTTTAGTTTTTGCTTTAGGGATGGCAATTACTTATACTATACTTGGAGTATTTGCTTCTCTTGTCGGAAAGCTTTTACACCACCTGGGGCCATGGTGGTATGTTATGCTCGGTATTTTGATGGTACTTATGGCGATTCAAGCTTTTGAGATCCATAATTTCATTCCACCGGCTTTCAACCATTCAAAGAATTCAAAAAAAGGATATGTGGGTGCCTTCCTTGCAGGTATGCTCGGGGGGCTCTTTGCATCTCATTGTGCATTGCCGGTTCTTGTAGTTTTGCTGGCAATTGTTGCAGAAAGCGGAAGTCCTCTTTGGGGGATTATGCTCCTGTTGTTATATGCTCTGGGCCATAGTATCCTAGTTATTATTGCAGGTACTTCGGCCGGACTGATTCAAAAACTTACTGAGGATTTACGTTATATGAGGATAATAAAAGGAATAAAGCTATTGATAGGATCGGCAATTTTACTCTTAGCATTTTTTATGTTCTATCTTGCCTGGACACTATAAAAAAACTTGAATATGCTTTCAATTATTGACACCATTACTAATCCCTGCTAAACTGAAATCAGTAAAAATTAAATAATTATCTCCGATCTCTGATCTTCTGTGGCAGTTTTACGCTATGAAGTCAGAGACGATGGGTTTAGATGGAAACATCTGAGCCTCCCGTATTTGGAAAGGAGACATTATACAAAATGCATTTTTCGTGTACTGTTTTCCCTGCCCGTTTACGGACAGGGATTTTAATTTACTTTACAGCTATTGATAAAAAAGGAGGCTGATAGGATTATTCTATAGTACATCTAAAAAAGTGAAATCACAATATTAAGTAGATATCCCTAAGTCATAATTGATTTTTAAGGAGGGTCTCAATGTCTGATAACGTGAGAAAGTTAAGAAAAAAAGATCTTATAGTTAATGGTGTCAAGACCAGGGTTATAGTTGAACCAAATCAAATGCTCTCTACAGTAATCCGTGAGCAACTAGGACTCTTGGGTACCAAAGTAGGATGTAAAACGGGTCAGTGTGGTATTTGCTCTGTTATAGTCAACGGTAAAGTAGTACGTTCTTGTATTACAAAGATGAGTCGTGTGCCTGATAATGCTCAAATAACAACTATAGAAGGGATTGGTACAAGAGATAACCTGCATCCCCTTCAGGCTGCTATGATAAAACATGGCGCAGCACAATGCGGGTTCTGCTCACCGGGATTTATCGTATCGGGGAAAGCTTTATTAGATGAAAATCAGAATCCTACAAGAGAGGAAATCAGGGATTGGTTCCAAAAACATAGAAATGTTTGTAGATGTACCGGATATAAACCTATCGTGGACGCAGTTATGGATGCTGCCAAAGTAATACGCAAAGAATGGACTATAAAAGATTTGGAGTTTGACTATGACGAAAAGAAAGGAATTTTAGGAAGCTATGCCCCTCGCCCCAATGCTGTTGATAAAGTGGTGGGGACCCATGATTTCGGAGCGGATGTGGGGCTGAAAATGCCTAAAGATACTTTACAGATGGCTCTGGTTCAGGCCAAAGTCTCTCATGCAAATATCAAGAGCATTGACACATCTGTTGCAGAAAAGATGCCGGGTGTTGAAGCGGTGCTGACTCATAAAGATATTAAGGGAACGAATCGAATCAATGGAATGGCTCTATTCCCATGGAATAAGGGAGATGGTTTTGACAGACCTATCCTCTGTGATGAAAAAATCTTTATGTACGGTGATGCAATTGCAATCGTTTGTGCGGATACAAAAGAGCACGCTGAAGCTGCAGCGGATGCGGTTATCGTAGATATCGAAGAGCTTCCTGCATACATGAATGCTTTGGAGGCTATGGCAGATGATGCAATCGAGATTCATCCGGGAACGCCAAATGTTTACTTCGACCAAAAGACAATAAAAGGTGAAGATACTGCTGCGATTTTCAAAGAAGCGGCTTATACTACGGAAGCCAGCTACTACACTACAAGACAACCTCATTTGATTTTAGAACCGGATGTAGGTTTCGGATACTTTGATGAAAATGATATGCTAACTATTCAGTCAAAGAGTATTTGTCTGTATGTGCATATTGCCATGCTTCAGGAAGCGCTGGGGATTCCGGAAGAAAAATTCAGGATCATACAAAATAACACAGGTGCAACTTTCGGATATAAACTAAGCCCTACCAACGAAGCGTTGATCGGAGTAGCTGTAATGGCTACCGGAAAGCCGTGTTATTTGGAATTTGATATGCATCAGACTATTACATATACCGGGAAAAGGGCGTCATCTTATTCTGATATCAAAATGGCAGCAGATAAAGACGGAAAGATTCTCGGTATGGAATATGATTTGATCTTTGACCACGGCGCCTATTCCGAATGGGGCGATTGCCTTGCTTTTAAAGGAAATATGTTTGTAGGAGCAGGTTATGATATTAAAAATATCAGAGGCGAAACCCATGCAGTTTGCACAAACCATACATATGGGACAGCATTTCGTTCTTACGGATCTCCTCAGGCTTTGTTTCCAAGTGAATGTCTGATAGATGAGCTGGCTGTTAAAATGGGAATGGATCCATTTGACCTGCGATACAAAAATATTTACAGACCCGGAGCCACAAGTCCTGTGGGAGACACTCCTGAGGTATTCTCGCTGGAAGAAATGATGGATTATCTTAAACCTCATTATGAGCAGGCAAAAAAAGAGGCAAAAAAGAAAGAGACTGCTGATAAAAAATATGGTGTTGGTTTATCTTTAGCTAATTATTGTGTGGGCGGAGATTTTGCGGATTTCTCGGAAGCTTGGGCAGAACTGTTGCCCGACGGCGGAGTCGCTATATACAATTGCTGGCAGGATCATGGCCAGGGTTCCGATCTGGGCACCCTTACTATTGCCCATGAGGCTTTAAAACCCTTAAATGTTCCCATTAATAAGATAAAGATGATTATGAACGACACTAAAATTTGTCCTGACGGCGGAGTTTCCGCAGGAAGCAGAGGGCAGGTATTCTTTGGGAATGCGATGAAGGATGCTTGTGAAAAGCTGATAAGTGCAATGAAAAAGGAAGACGGCAGTTACCGTACTTATGAGGAAATGGTTGTAGAAAATATTGATTTGAGATATGTGGGTAGCTTTGCATCCGGGCAATTCTGTCAAATGATCGATCAGGAAACTGCACAGGGCATTCCCATGTTGATGTACATGTACGGGTTTATTATGACTGAACTTTGCGTCAATATAAATACGGGTAAGGTAACTGTCAATAAAATGACATTGGTTACAGACTGTGGAAAGATAATAAACAAATCAACTGTAGATGGACAGATGTACGGCGGCCTGGTTCAGGGTGTGGGTTTTGCCTTGACTGAACAGTATGAGGATTTGAAAAAGCATACCAGCTTAGCCGGATGCGGGATTCCTACTATAAAGGATGCTCCTGATGAAATGGAGGTTATTTATTTTGAAAATCCCAGAGAGCATGGGCCTTTTGGTGCTTCCGGTGTTGGTGAACTGCCATTGAGTTCACCTCATGCCTCGATCATCAATGCAATTTATGATGCCTGCAATGTCAGAATCAGGGAGTTGCCGGCTCTTCCGGAAAAAATATTGGCGGAATTGAAAAAGTAAGTCCTTAACTAAAGAAAAAACAGAGCCGGTTAAAGATAGAGTATTCTCCTATATCAATATAAGGAGAATACTCGTCTTAACACGAAATTTTATTAGAGAAATGGTGGTAAAAATGAAGAGGCCTGAAATCAGGGAGTATGAGGATAAATGTACACAGAATTATGCCCCGGCTTGTATTACATCATGTCCGATGCATGTTGATGTAAAGACCATGATCCGATATATAGAAAAAGATGATTTTACAGGTGCAGTAAATTGTTTTCAAAAAAATATCCCTTTCCCGAGAATCGTAAGCAGGATTTGTGATCATCCCTGTCAATTGGTATGTAAAAGAGAGGAAATAGGCGGTTCTATCCTGATTTCTAAGTTAGAAAGAGCATGTATTGAATTTGGGGAACTAAAGAAGAAAAAGATTAAACCGATTAAAAAAACAAATAAGAAAATAGCTATTGTAGGGGGCGGTCTTTCCGGACTGACTGCTGCATTGTTTTTATATGAAAAAGGGTATCAGGTTACAGTATTTGAAAAAGAAGGTAAATTGGGAGGCAGAATCCGAAGCAGGGTAAAGGACGGATTATTATCAGAGGAGCTGATGGATGCTGATTTCAAATTACTGGATGACACAGATATTCAACTAAGATGCAACTGTCAGATTACTGACATAGAAGAACAGTTGGGAGAAATATTTGACGGTATTTATGATTCCAGATCAAAAGATTTACTTATTGAATCAGGTTACGGTGAAGACAGTATTATACAGAAAATTTGTGACGGCCGTTCTTCGGCCATCTCCTTGGACAGACAGATAAAGGGTGTATCGCTGACAGAAGGAAGAGAAAATGAAGTTGCATACAAGACAGAATTGTATGTAAATATTGGTCAAATTGAGCCTCGTGCCACTACCGTCACTCCCAGGTTGTTGGATGGTCTCACCGAAGCAGAAGCAATAAAGGAAGCTGAAAGATGCATTCAATGTGAGTGTATGGAATGTGTCAAGCAATGCAAGTTCTTAGAAACTGAAGGCAGCTATCCCAAAAAATATGTCAGAGAGATTGCCAACAATGTAAATATTATGATGGGAATCCGTAAAAGCAAAAATATGGTAAACTCCTGTACCTTATGTGGCCTTTGCGGAGAAATCTGTCCTAATGGACTAAATATGGCTGATGTATGCATGTCGGGCAAGGTCGGTTTAGCTGAAAAAAATCATATGCCGGAAGCAATCCATGATTTTCCCGTCAATGATATGTTATTCGCTAACAGTAACTATTTTAAACTGTTACGTCATCAGGTAGGTATGGAAGAAAGCAAGTATATCTTTTTCCCCGGATGCCAACTGGGCGCCTTGGCACCTACCCATGTGCTGAAAGCCTATCAGTTTTTAACTGAGAATTTAAGGGGTGGTGTAGGTTTATATCTGGGGTGCTGTGGTGCGCCGGCGGCTTGGTCGGGAAGGGTTGATTTATTTAACCAGACATCCGAAGAGGTGAAAGATAATTGGGAAAAAGCAGGCAAACCAATTGTTATAACTGCTTGTGCCACATGTACCAAGATGTTTTCAGAGCAGATCGAGGGAATTCAAATTGAGTCTCTTTGGGAAATATACGATTCGTGTGGGGCCGAAATTCAGGGGCCCATCGCAAATACTCATCCTGTCATTACTGTACACGATGCGTGTACAGCGAGACATGATCCCAATGTTCATAAAGCGGTCCGTAGTCTTTTGAAAAAGAAGGGATACCGGATCGAGGAAATGAAATACAGCAGAGATATGACAAAATGTTGCAGCTTCGGTGGTTTGGTTTCGTTTACAAATACCTCTTTGGCCAAGGAAATGACCGATACAAGGGCGATGGAAAGCGACAAGGATTTTGTGGTATATTGTGCGATGTGTAAAGAAAGGTTTACTAAAGAGGCAAAATCGAGCAGGCATATCCTCGATTTAATCTATGATGAGCCCTATAAAAGCGGAGAGCGGGATCATAAATATATAATTTCATATAGCAAAAGGCATGAAAACAGGATTATGCTTAAAAGGAAACTATTGAAGGAGATATGGGGTGAGGAAATGGAACGGGAAAAAGAGCCCTATGAAGATATTAATATAAAGCTTACAGATGAGATCGAGCGCATAATGGATGACAGACTGATATTGGTTTCGGACATTAAAAAGGTGATTTACCATGCTGAAGATACAGGCAGCAAGATATGGAACCCCAATAACAACCATTATACCGCCAAGTTTCAGCCCGGAGTGATTACTTATTGGGTTGAATACAGTATCGAAGGGGATGTGTATACAATCTATAAAGCATATAGTCACAGGCTTGAAATAAATAAGAAAATTGAAGAAAACGCTCATCGTAAATATAGGCTTTAAGACCGGAGGTTAATCTATGAAATTGGAATTTGAAAACAAAGAGGGATTAATGTGTTCAAAATGCAGATTATTGCTTGAACCCGGGAAAGCTCATATCACCTATTTAAAAAGTACATTTCCCGTTGAATTGCTGACATGCCCAAAGTGTGGAGAAGTTTATGTTCCCGAGGACCTGGCTCTAGGAAAGATGCAGGAAGTAGAAAAAAATTTGGAGGATAAGTAGTTATATGACCTGTAAAGTATTTGAAGCCCCTGTTTTTAGTGAAGTGTTTGAAAATGCTATAAGACCCGGAGGCTTTGCTGTTACCGCACATGCTATGGAGATTTGTCAGTTTGGGAAAAAGGCAAGGCTTTTAGATGTAGGTTGCGGCTGCGGTGCTACCGTGGAATTTTTGGAAACAAATTTCGATATAAGTGCCGTAGGAATTGATTCATCAAAGGTTTTGTTGAAAAGGGGAAAAGACAGAAATCCAAAATTGAATATCGTATACGGTGATGGAGAGCTGCTTGAATTTCCTTCTTTTTCATTTGACGGAGTCTTTATGGAATGCTCTTTATCATTATTTGAAAACAAAACAGAGGCTTTGCATGAAGCCTATTGTGTCTTAAAAAAAGGCGGAAAGCTTATCATAAGTGATTTTTATCTGCGGGATGCAAATAAGAATGTTGAAGGTGATAACGGGCAGGTAAAAACTTGTATTAGCGGAGCTTTCGTTTTAAGTGAGCTCAATGATTTACTTTCGGAGCTTGGCTTTCGTATCATATTATGGGAGGACAAGACAGCTGAACTTAAAAGCTTTATGGCTTCAATGATCATGCATTATGGATCGATGGAGAATTTTTATCAGTCGGTATTAAAAGAAGAGAAAGATGCCTTGCATTTTGCAGAGATGATTAAACAGAAAAAACCGGGCTATTTTCTCCTTATAGCGGAAAAACCTTAAGGAGGATATTTATGGATATCTTTCGGATTATGGAATTAAAGTTTAAGGGCTATTGCTGCAGCCAAATGATCATGCAGATGGGCCTTGAGGGATTGGGTAAAGAGAATATCGATTTAGTTGATGCTATGGCAGGTTTATGCGACGGTATGCATCGGGGCAAGACTTGCGGAACATTGTCAGCCTCCTTCTGTTTGTTGTATTTGGCTGACAAGAGACAGGCAGATACTATGTGTGACGAATTGCATGATTGGTTTGAGGAGCTTTTTGGAAATACGGAATGCGATATTCTGCTTGAAGGAAATCCTTTGAATAAGGCTGTACTTTGCAAAGAAATCGTGGAAGGAACATATTTAAAGCTGGTGGATATGTTTGAATCTTACGATATAGAGTTTCGCCGGGAGAAATAAAATGAGTATATGTCCCATTTGTAAAAAAAGGGTACCTGTAGAACGATATCAGGAAGGCGATAAAATATATGATCGAAAGATCTGCCCAGAGCATGGTATATTTAAGACATTAGTTTGGGAAGGAGAACCATCCTATAAAGATTGGAACCTTACACCTGATAATGTCAAGCCTCAAGGAGTAAAGACAGAAACTGTAGAGGGCTGTCCCTATGACTGCGGTTTGTGTGAAAATCATAAACAAGAGGCTTGTTGTGTGCTTATCGAATTGACAAATCGGTGCAATCAGCATTGCTCTTTTTGCTTTGCAAATGCACAGAGTTCCCATCAGAATATATCTGACAGAACCTATTGTGAAAGTCAAGAATTAACCATAGAAGAGATCAAAGAGATTTATGAATTCCTGTTGGAACAAAGCCCGGATCGCCCATTCAATATCCAATTGTCCGGCGGGGAACCTACGATACGAAAAGATTTGCCGGAAATCATTGCGATGGGAAGGGAGATGGGCTTCCCCTACATACAATTGAATACAAACGGCAGGAAGCTGGCAGATAGCAGAGAGTATGTAAGAACTCTGAAGCAGGCCGGGCTTTCCTCTGTGTTCCTTCAATTTGACGGTCTTAAGGATGATATTTATCTAAAGACAAGAGGGGAAAGGCTCCTTGATAAAAAGATAAAGGCAATAGAACATTGCATCTGCGAACAGCTTGGAACAGTTTTGGTTGTTACTGTAGTGCCTAAAGTAAACGAAGATCATATAGGGGAGATTATCGAGTTTGCAATAAAAAAAACACCTTATCTACGGGGGATTCACTTTCAGCCGGTAAGTTATTTCGGCAGATTTCCCGGTATGCCCGAGATGCCGGGGGATGATGACAGGATTACGATCCCTAAACTGATTCGGAACATTGAACTGCAAACCGGTGGGAAAGTCAAAAAGGAAGCCTTTGTGCCATTGATGACGGGCCATCCTCTGTGTTCCTTTCACGGCAATTTTATAGTTGGGCCGGATAAAAGTTTAACCTCTCTGTCAGATCAATCAAAGAGATCCTGTCTTTGTTCAAAGGACACCTCCATCATCCGGGCCAGGAACTATATAGCACGGAAGTGGTCCTGGCAGGCCTATAAAAAACCGCTTGCAGAAAGCACGGAATATAATTTCTCTGAATGGGATGATTATATTCAGAATCTGAAATCCAACAGTTTCAGCATTACTGCAATGGCATTCCAGGATGCCTGGAACCTTGATCTGAAGCGATTGGAAAGATGCAGAGTACATGTAGCGACAAGAGACAAAAGGTTGATTCCGTTTTGTGCTTACAACATCATTCATCGGGAGAAAAATCAATGAGCGGACTATTTTTGGACAATTGGATAAAAGAGAAGATCGATGCTATAGACTGTATGGATTTAACCAGAGAAAGACTTGAACAGTTCCAGCTTAAGAAACTAAATGAAACAATATCCCATGCGATCAAAAATAGTAGATTTTATAATAATAAGCTAAAGAATTTTAAAGGTCAGCAATTAAAAAATATAAATGAAATAGAAAATTTACCTTTTACTACAGCAAAAGAATTATCGGAACACGGTAAGTCAATGCTTTGTGTTCCGGCGAATCATATAAGCCGTATTGTAACCCTGAACACTTCAGGCTCTACCGGAGAAAGTAAAAGAGTTTACTTCACAAGAGAAGACCAGGAATTGACCATAGATTATTTTCACCATGGTATGAAAAATCTAGTCGATGAGAATGATACAGTCCTGATTTTGCTGCCCTGTCAACGGCCCGGGTCGGTGGGAGATTTACTGAATACCGGTTTAAAACGGCTGGGCTGTAGATCGGTTCCCTTTGGATTACCCGATATTACCGACACAGAAGTTTTAAACAGACTCTGTAAGATCATAGAAACAGAAAGCATCACTTCGTTTGTGGGGAGCCCACAGGAAGCTGTCTGTCTCGCAAAATTCTGGAAGGAGTTACATGGCAACGCTCCGGGCTTTCCCGGCATTAAGACCGTATTACTCAGTACCGATTATATTTCCGATGAAACAGCAAGAGAGCTGGAGGAAATATGGGGATGTAAAGTATTCGAACATTATGGAATGACTGAAATGGGGCTTGGAGGTGCAGTAAGCTGTGAAACACTGGTCGGCTACCACCCGAGAGAAAACGATCTGTACTTTGAAATAATCGATCCCGGGACCGGGATAGTCGTACCGGAGGGTGAATGCGGTGAGATCGTGTTTACTACCTTGACTAGGAAAGGAATGCCCCTTATTCGATACCGGACCGGTGATCTTTCTAAGTGGATAATTGAACAATGTCCTTGCGGCAGTGTGTTAAAAAGATTAAACAAGGTATTCCCCAGATGGGTGAAATAAGGAGGAAGAAAATAGCTATGAGTAAGAATAATATTCTGAAGATCGGAAAGGACCTGATTGACACAGGGGAAAGCTTTGTTATAGCAAAGGTGGTAGATACAAATGGTTCAACTCCCAGAAAAAAAGGTGCCTGTCTTCTTATGCGGGGAAACGGAACAAGATACGGTACCGTAGGCGGAGGGAAGCTTGAAGCCGAAGTGGAACGGATTGCTCTGGAGACATTTAAAACCAGACAATCGAAACTGTATCGGTTCAGACTGAAGCCGGAGGACCAGCAAGGATTAGATATGCGATGCGGCGGAGACGCAGATGTCTTTGTTGAATATGTGGACGCAGCAAAGACGGAAACATTTATCGAAGAATTTGGTGTAAAAAGCACTGTACTTATCTTCGGTGCAGGTCATGTGGGACAGGCTCTTGAACCGGTTTTACGGTTTATCGGCTTTTCAACGACTGTGATCGATGACAGGGCGGAATATGCCAGCAGCGAGCGGTTTCCGGAGGCAGACCGGGTTAGAGTGATCGAAAGCTTTGAAGACGCCTATGAGGACATAAAAACCGATGAAAATAGTTATATAGTTATTATGACAAGAGGCCACAGCTACGATTATACCGTGCTGAAGCAGTCTCTTAGGAGGAAGGTGGCGTATATAGGGATGATCGGCAGCAGAAACAAGGTTGCCGACACTAAGAAACGGTTAATAGAGGACGGTTTTTCGCAGGAGGAATTAGACAAAGTGTATTCTCCTATCGGATTGCCTATTTTCGCCGAGACTCCTGAAGAAATCGCCGTAAGTGTTGCGGCTGAGATGATAAAAGTAAGGGCAGGTCATGGTGAACGATAAGCTGAGGCAGGATATTACTGTATGTGCTTTGATCCTTTCCGCCGGATATTCTTCTCGAATGGGAGATTTTAAGCCCCTGCTTAAGGTGGGAGATGTGCCCGCAATAGGTAGGATTGCTGATGCTTTCAGAGAGGCGGGAGTAAATCAAATTTTAGCTGTAACGGGATATAAAAGAGAATTGTTGAAACCTATCCTGAAAGAAAAAGGGATAGAGGAAGCCTATAATAAAGATTTTTGCGAAGGGATGTACGAATCGGTAAAAACCGGTATAAGGGCTGCCATGGCCAAACCATCAGTACCCTTGTCCGCATATCTGCTGCTTCCGGTTGATTGCCCCCTTGTCCCTGCAAAGATTATAAACCGGATTGTTCAAGAGCATAAAAAGCACCCGGAATCATTTATAGTGCCCTGCTATCACGGAAAAAAAGGGCATCCTTTATTGATCCCTTCGATATATGAAGGAGAGATACTTGCCTATAACGGAGAAAGAGGACTCAAAGCCGTTACGACTCGCCATGAGGATAAAATGCTGCGCATAGAAA
>JAQUJQ010000046.1 GCA_028680875.1 Eubacteriales bacterium | reverse complement strand
GATTCCCTGGATTTTGTCTACAGAGGTGATACTTACAGCATTTGGTATCAGGATGATTTTAAAGACAGACAAATTTTGGATCTTCAATTTATGAAAGAGCAAGGTTGCATTACAGAAGAAGAATACGAAGAAGCTGTTGCCGAAGATATTCGAACATCAATCAAGCCTAACATCAATACAGGGGCAGAAATCTCTTCCTATTTTGCTGATTATGTAGTGAACCAAGTTATTGAAGATCTTATGAGTGAATACAACATTGATGAAGAAAATGCAAAAAATATGATTTATAATGGAGGATTGCGTATCTATAGTACCCTCAACGTAGATATGCAAAAAATTATTGAAAAAGAGTTTAAAAACAGTAAAAACTTCCCAAAGGTTACCGGGCTAAAAAAAGATAAAGCCGGTAATGTACTTGACTCGAATGGGGCTATACTTCTTTACCATTATCCCAATCTATTTGATAATGATGAAAATTTTATTCTTAAGCCGGATGAATATAAGATGAATGAAGATGGCTCCATTACTTTATTAAAAGGACAACGTCTTAATTTTTATAAAACAGAAGTGCAAGGTTCCATTGATTACAGTGTGGAATTTAAACCGATGTATGTTATTGAAGACGGCACTTTCTATAGTATGGGAGGGGGCTATATTCTCATTCCCGCAGAGTATAAGAGCCGGGATGATGATGGCAACCTGGTTCTTTCCAAAGAACTTTTTAAAGAACAATCAGATTATCCTATTACCGATAAAGGTATTGTGATTTCCAAAAACCATTACCAATTGAAAGAAAAGGTAATTCAACCCCAATCCGCCATGACAGTTATGGATTATAAGACAGGAGGAATCAAAGCTATGGTAGGGGGACGAAGCCTGTCGGGGAAAGCACTGTTTAACCGAACCACCGCTACCAGACAACCGGGTTCTGCCATTAAACCACTGGCAGTATACGGTCCCGCTCTTCAGCGTTCTGTGGAACAGGTAAACGGCCATGGAAGCACCAAAGAAAAGAAAATTTGGACAGCAGCATCGATTGTGGATGACGCACCTTATGTTGTCAATGGGAAGCTCTGGCCTAAAAACTGGTATTCCGGCTATCGGGGTCTCCATACGTTACGTAAATCTGTTGAACAGTCGGTCAACGTAAATGCAGTAAAGGTTTTTTCCGATCTCGGGCCTAATACTTCTTTATCTTATTTAAAGAAATTGGGTATTACATCTGTTGTGGAATCCGGAGCAGTTAACGATATGAATGCCGCAGCACTGGCTCTTGGAGGTATGACCAATGGAATCTCTCCACTGCAAATGACCGTAGGTTATGGTACTTTTGCAAACCAAGGAGTTTATACCAAGCCCATATCCTACACCTCCGTAACCAATAAGAAAGGAGAAGTGCTTTTAGAGGGAACTATTACTAAAGAACAAGTTTGGGATCGGGGTGTAGCCTTTATCATGACCGACATATTGAGAACCACCGTGACCAACGGCATCGCCGGTTCAGCAGCAATTGGCAGCCAACCTGTGGCGGGAAAAACCGGTACGACCTCAGATAACTACGATGCTTGGTTTGTAGGCTTTACTCCTTATTATTCAGCAGCCTTATGGATTGGAAATGATATTAATCTAGAGCTCTCTCAAGGCAGTGTTTCTGCAGCCAGACTATGGAGTAAAATTATGAAACAGGTTCATTCTGGGCTGTCCAAAGGCAGTTTTCCCAAATCGGATAATGTGGTCAGTGTAACAATTGATACCAAGTCTGGCAAGTTACCTTCTGAACTCTCCTCGCTGGATCCCAGAGGCACTGTCCGTAGTGAGTATTTTGTCGCCGGAACAGCTCCACTAGAAATTGACGATATACATGTTTCAGTAACGGTATGCCCGGATTCAGGTTACCTGGCAACTCCATACTGTTTCAATAAAGAAACAAAGGTTATGGTCAGGCGGCCGGAAGGATCAGTCCTTTCCTATGGAAATTCTGTAGTAAGCGACATCAATTACGAAGCCCCTCACTATTACTGCAATTTGCATAATATTGATCCTGCTTCCTATCCTATTGATCCAAAAGCCACATTAAATCCAAATTTTAACTGGAATCAAAATGATAATGACGATAGCAACAATGGAGATGGTAACAACGGAAATGGCAATAACGAAAACTCGGATAACCCTGACGAAAATGAGGATCAACCGACAAATAAACCGGATTGGCTCAACTAACGAATTGATTTTGGTGTAAAAATAAGAGCTACAATATAACCAAAAGTGATGGCCGCTGCAATTCCTGCAGCGGAATTTTTTATGCCTCCTGTCAAAGCACCCATAAAACCATCTTCTCTGACAGCATCCATTGCACCTTTAGCCAGCAGATACCCAAACCCGGGAAGAGGTACGGTTGCACCGTTTTTCCCCAATTCCACCAGAGGTTGATATAATCCCAATCCGGTAAATAAAGCACCTGCGACCACAAAAATTACCAGGATTCTGGGTGGTGTCAGTTTGGTGGTATCTATGAGAATCTGACCGATTAAACAAATAACGCCACCGATTAAAAAAGTCCAAAAATAATCCATAAAAATCCTCCGTTATTAGCAAATTTCGACTGCGATTGCGTGAGCAATGCCTGGGATAGAGTTTCCTTGCTGAGAACTCGTTGTGGTCATAAGAGCACCGGTGGAAATCAATAAAATTTTCTTTAATTGACCTTTTATTAGCTTGTCAAAAATATATCCGGAAAAAGTGACAGCAGAGCAACCGCATCCGCTTCCTCCACTGTGGGTATCCTGCTCCCTATCATAAATCAAGACACCGCAATCATTATAAACTTTTTCTAAATCCATACCTTGCTTTTTCATCATATCCAGCAGGATATCCTTACCAATATGCCCTAAGTCACCGGTAAGAATCATATCATAATAATCTAATGGCCTGCCCGTATCTGAAAAATGAGTAATTACTGTATCCAAAGCAGCCGGGGCCATAGCCGCTCCCATTTGGTTGGTATCTGTAATCCCCGGATCCACTATTTTACCTATGGTTCCATAGGTACAGCAAATATAAGGATGATCCGTTTTCCCTATCACGACACTTCCGGAACCGGTAACCGTCCAGTGAGCCGAAGGCGGCCTTTGATTTCCATGCTCTAATGGCATACGGAATTGTCTCTCCGCAGTACAGTAATGGCTTGATGCTGCCGCCACCACATGATCAGCATATCCTCCATCTACCAAAACAGCACCCACAATCATTGACTCTGTCATGGTTGAACATGCTCCATATAATCCCAAAAATGGAATCTGAAGATCCCTTGCCGAAAAGGATGCGGACATAAGTTGATTCAATAGATCTCCTGAAAGAATGGCATTGATTTGTTCCTTGGTTTTCCCTGCTTTCTTAATGGATAATAAAATCGCTTCTTTCAGCATTTTTGTTTCTGCCTTTTCCCAGGTTTTTTCGCCATAGATGTCTTCCTCAAGTACAACATCAAAACATTCTCCTAAAGGACCTTTGCCTTCCTTTACGCCCACGACAGAACCTGTTCCCAGAATTTCCGGTTGATTCCGAAAACACAGAGTTTGTTTTCCTACCATATTCTTTATCATAATTGCTCTTATTGTTCCTTTCCTCTTACTCTATTTTGTAAGTAACCAATAAATAATCCCTATGACCACTGAAGTAGAGATCCCCCAAACTAACACAGGCCCTGCTATTGTAAAAAGCTTGGAACCGGCTCCCAATACAAGGCCTTCCTTCTTAAATTCCATAGCGGGAGATACCATAGAGTTAGCAAAACCGGTAATAGGAACAATCACTCCGCCACCGGCAAATTTTGCAATGGAATCAAACCAGCCAAATCCTGTCAACAGCTGAGCGGTACATATTAATAATATAGTTACAATAGTACCTGCATCGCCTTTTCCCATTCCTTTTTCAATTAATATAGATTGAACATAATAAGCTGCCATACAGATTAGCCCTCCTATTACGAAAGCCTTGACAGCATTGTAAAAATACTTTGGTTTTGGCGTAAATTGACTCACATATTGTTCATAGGATTTTGCCTTTTCATTGCTAAACATGATAAAATCTCCTCTTTTGAAACATTTATATATATTCTTTCCAGCAGTTGCAAAAATAATTTGAAAAGGAGTAGGAAAATAAAAAAAGATGCGAGTTATTTACTCACACCTTTTTTATAATTAGTCTTAGACTAATTATTATTACATGTACAAGACCATTCTTCTATAATTTCCGGGATCACCTTGTAAAGATCTCCTACTATTCCATAGTCTGCCACTTCAAAAATGGGAGCATCCGGGTCTTTATTGATGGCAACGATGACATCCGAAGTTTGCATACCGGCCAGATGCTGAATCGCACCGGAAATCCCACAGGCGATATAAATTTTAGGTTTCACAGTAGTTCCTGTTTGACCTACTTGGTGAGAATGGTCAATCCATCCTGCATCAACGGCAGCTCTTGAAGAGCCTACAACTCCGCCTACTGTATCTGCCAGCTTCTGAATAAGTTCAAAACCTGAGGGGTCTCCTAAACCCCGCCCGCCGGAACAGATAATCTTCGCATCGGTAAGAGATACCATCTCTTTGGCAGCCTTCACGACTTCAACAACCTTAGTTCTAATATCAGATTCAGCCAGCTTATGCTGTACCTTGATAAGTTCCCCTTTTCTGGTTTCATCCTTTTCCAGCTTTGTCATGACACCTGGTCTGACCGTAGCCATTTGAGGTCTTGTTTTGGGGCAAACGATGGTTGCCATAATATTTCCACCGAAAGCCGGTCTGGTTTGCTTCAGGTTTTTATCCTGCGAATTAGGATCTATACTCGAAGTATCCAATGTGGTACAGGTATCTAAATATTGAATATAGTTTTTCAGACTAACGTCCAGCCTGGTACAGTCTGCAGTCAGCCCGGTATCTAATCTTGCGGCTACCCTGGGAGCCAAGTCTCTACCGATATGAGTTGCACCATACAGCACGATTTCCGGCTTATATTCGCAGATAGCATCTGCCATCACCTTTGTGTATCCATCCGTGGTATAATTCTCAAGCAAGGGATCATCAATTTGATAAACCCTATCAGCACCGTAGGCGAACAGTTCGGGGATGAGATGATCTGTTTGATAGCCAATCAACAGGGCACATACCTTTCTGTCACCTATTTCTTTTGAAAGTTTACTGCCTTCACCAAGTAATTCAATTGCCACGTTCATTAATTTACCGGCTCTTTGTTCAGCAAAAACCCAAACATTTCTATAATCGGACAAATCGACCGGGCCTTCCTTATCAGGTGTTTTTTCAATGGCTTCAAAGGGACATATCCCTATACACTGACCGCAAGCAGTACATTTTTCATTAATAACAGCTTTTTGATCAACCATGTCAATAGCTTCAAAGGGGCAAGCTCTTACACACATTTTACAGCCCCTGCATTTATCTTTACTAACCAGAATTGCCATTCTTCATTCCTCCTATGAGATTACATGCTTTTCAACGAGTTTTTCCAATAATACCTTGGCTGTGTCTTTCTCACAATCACATTCCAGCATCATTCCTTTACCCTTGGGTGCAGGTGTAAATGAACGAAAAACGTTGGTAGGAGAAGCGTCTAAGCCAACTGTATTTAAATCGATCTCCAACTCCCGTGCACCCCAAGTGGGTATATCTCTCTTAACAGCATCATAAATACCACCTATAGTCATATAGCGAGGTGTGTTTAATTCTTTAATTGTTGTCAGCACACAAGGCATTTGAAGCTGAATTACTTCATAGCCATCTTCCAATGCCCGCTTCACTGTAATGTTTTTCTCATTCATTGAAAATTCTTTTACATAGGTTACTTGTGGAAAACCTAGTTTTTCAGCAATCTGAGGGCCTACCTGGGCTGTATCTCCATCAATAGCCTGGCGACCGGCAAAAAGTATATCAAATTTACCGATCTTTTTTACTGCAGCCGTCAATGCGTTAGAAGTAGCCCACGTGTCAGAACCACCTAATGCTCTGTCTGATACCAAAATTCCTTCATCAGCTCCCATAGCCAAACATTCGATAAGCAGATCCTTTGCTTGAGGTGGGCCCATAGTTACTACTGTAATATGGGTATCCGGATACTGATCCTTTATTTTTAACGCCTCTTCCAGGGCATTTGCATCATCGTGATTTAAAATGCTTGGAACACCTTCCCTTATCAGAGTATTCTTTACCGGATCAATCTTTACTTCATTTGTATCCGGAACCTGTTTTGCACATACAATTATCTTTAATGCCATTATTCCATCCTCCTTATGGTTTATTTACCGAAGATATCCGCAGCAATAACCATTTTCTGGACCTCAGATGTACCTTCGTAGATTTCCGTAATTTTTGCGTCTCGCATCATTCTCTCTACCGGGTAATCCTTAATAAATCCATAGCCTCCATGGAATTGGACAGCTTTAGTAGTTACATACATTGCGGTTTCTGCTGCAAAGAGCTTAGCCATTGCTGAATTTGGTCCATATTTAAGTCCTTTATCCTTCATATCCGCTGCTTGATAAACTAAAAGCCTGGCAGCTTCAATTCTGGTTTTCATATCTGCCATTTCAAACTGAAGTGCCTGAAACTTAGAAAGACTTCTTCCAAATTGCTTTCTTTCTTTCATATAGTTAACGGTTTCATCAAAAGCACCCTGGGCAATTCCCAATGCCTGGGAGGCAATTCCGATACGGCCTCCGTCTAAAGTAGACATTGCAATTTTAAAACCTTGCCCTAATTCACCCAACAAATTCTCCTTGGGTACAATACAGTTTTGAAAAACCAGCTCGGTAGTGGATGATGCACAGATACCCATCTTATCCTCGATTTTCCCTATTGAAAAACCCGGAAAATCCTTTTCTACAATAAAAGAACTGACTCCGCCTCTAGTCCCCTTCTTCTTGTCGGTCATGGCCATAATAATGAAAACATCCGCATAGCCACCATTTGTTATGAATATTTTTGTCCCGTTCAATTCCCAATGATCTCCACGGTCTACAGCCCTGGTTTGCTGTCCGGCTGCATCGGTTCCTGCATTAGGTTCTGTAAGTCCAAAAGCGCCTAATTTTTCTCCCTTGTTTATCGGTACAAGATATTTCTGTTTTTGCTCTTCAGTACCATAGACCCAAAGCGGCCAGCCACATAAGGATGTGTGAGCAGAACATATAACTCCTGTTGATCCGCAAACTCTTGAAAGTTCTTCGACGGTAATGGCATAAGCGATATGATCTCCGCCGGCCCCACCGTACTTCTTTGGAAATGGAACACCCAAAAGTCCGTAGTGTGCCATTTTTTCAACTGTTTCCACCGGGAATCTATGTTCTTTATCGATTTCCGCAGCAATAGGTTCTACTTCGTTTAATGCAAACTCTCTCACCATTTTTCTTACGAATTCCTGTTCCTTCGTTAATTGAAAGTTCATTTTTAGCCTCCTATCATCTTATTATCTATCAAAATAATCATTGTTTTATTTATCAGATTGTTATAAAATTAACATCCTCATTATCAGTAAACAACATTTTTATATAAAATGCAACTGTTTTTGTGTATTATTTTAAAATATTATTAAATTTATATGAAAATTTTAACAATCTATTTTTTTACAGTCTTGTTTTTTTATAGAAGCTATGCTACGATAAAAATCATAGGATATATCATGTTTTTAGGAGGAGAATAAAATGAAAAGAAATTCAAAATGGTTAATGATTTTGATGTCACTTTTCCTGATTTTTGCCACTTTTACTGCATGTGGTGACGCAGGTGATAATGAAACCCAAGGCGATAACGTGGCAGACATCCCGACAGAAGTTCAGTCGATCATCGATAAAACCACTGAAATTGCCGCCAACTACGCTTTACAGTTAGATGGTGAATGGGCAGATGAATACGCTGCCTGTCTTGCATCCGGACAGGGACGGGATTATGCCGGCTATGATAACTTGAAAGCTACGCTGGACCAATTCCGCGTTGAGAGCGGTGCATATTACATCTACATTCTGACAGACATGGATCCTAATGACGATTATTATGAAATTACTGTAGACGGTTCTGAAGAACCGGATGATTGGATGGTACAATACGAAACAGAAGGCCAATTTTTGTTGGCACAAAATGGCCAACCCAGTGCTGCTTTGTCAGCCTGGGATAATGACGTGGACGATCCGGTATGGTCAGCCTTTGCACCCGTCTATAATAGTGAAGGTGTTGTAGTGGGTATTCTGGGAGTAGACTATCCTGCTCCTGAAATTCTAGCTTTGCCGGAATGGAACAGGGATACTGATGAGTGGAACGGAATGGCTCATCCGCTTACTCCAATTCCTGCCGAAGATTAGCCAAAACCCGTTTCTCTATCCGGGACACCTGGACCTGAGAAATTCCTAAACGGTCGGCAATTTGTTGCTGTGTCATATCTTTAAAATAGCGAAGGACAATGATTTGTCTTTCACGTTCTGAAAGGCTGCGGATGACTCCCTTGAGGTGGATCAGTATTACCTGTTGTTCTTCCACTTCACGGAATCTGTCATCCGCAGCAGTTTCTTGGCGCTCCGGGTCATCAAGACTCTCCGGATTGCTCATGGCGTCACTGGCTTCCATCAGTGACAGTACATCTTCTACGTCCAGTTCCATCTGTTCTGCCAGCTCACTGATTTTGGGGGATCTGCCGTGAGTATGACAGAAGGCCTCATGGGCCCGTTTCATATTGCGCACATCCTGTTTAATCTGTCTTCCAACCTTAACCCTGCCATCATCCCTAAGATAGCGTTTTATTTCTCCAAGGATCATAGGCACAGCATAGGTAGAAAACATCACATTATAACTGACATCAAAGCGGTCCACCGCTTTCAAAAGTCCAATGAACCCAATCTGGAGCAAATCCTCTAATTCATGATCTCCACTGACAAATTTTAATGCAATATTTTTTACAAGACCCGTATTCTGATTTACCAGCTGTTCTCTGGAACTTTCATCACCGGACTGTGCCTGGCGTATAAGGTCATATGTATCTTCCTTGCTGCAAGGAACGTAGCTAAAAGCCATATGCCCGATCCAACATTTTAATCAAGGTAACTCGGGTCCCCTCTCCGAGTTTGGATTCCACCAAAACCTTATCCATAAAACTTTCCATTACGGTAAATCCCATTCCTGATCTTTCTTCACTGTTTCCTGTGGTGAAAAGGGGTTCCATTGCCTTTTCGATATCTTCAATCCCCACGCCCTGATCCTCCACCAACATAATTAACTTCCCGGATTGATCAAACGACAATTCTAAGCGTATAATCCCATTTTTATCCTTCTTATAACCATGGATGATTGCATTGCTTACCGCCTCTGAGATTGCAGTTTTGATTTCCGTCAGTTCCTCCACTGTAGGATCTAGTTGAGCAGCAAAAGCGGCGGCCATAGTTCTCGCCAGAGCCTCATTTTCTGAGCGATTCCACATTTCTAACTTTATTTGGTTGGTGTATTCCATAGTACTCCCTCCTCTTCTTGCTCTTGCAAGGCTCTAATTGCTTCGGCCGATGTCGGAAAATATTTCGCAATAGTATAAATAGCTGCCATATCGAAAATTCGATTGATATATTCACTGCATTCCACTACCGCCAGACGCCCCTTTTTCTCTCTTACCTTATTGAACCTGCCCATTACCACTCCCACACCGGCACTGTCCATAAAAGTAACTCCTCTAAAGGATAAAACTAAATGTTTGGCTTGAAAAGTATCGAAGGTTCGATCAATGGTCTCACGG
>JAQUJQ010000045.1 GCA_028680875.1 Eubacteriales bacterium | reverse complement strand
TCTGGAAGCGTGAATGGAGGAGAAAATGGGTGGAGTAATAGGCTGTTTCAATCCTTGTTGTGCTGGATGTAGTTCTGGAAGCGAGATTCCACGACAGGAGCGCATTGGAAACGGCAAGTTTCAATCCTTGTTGTGCTGGATGTAGTTCTGGAAGATCTAACGTCTTTGTATCTGAGTTAGTATAAGCTCGTTTCAATCTTTGTTGTGCTGGATGTAGTTCTGGAAGCCCCGTAAATGAGTGCATACGGAATCTCGGTTGCCAGTTTCAATCCTTGTTGTGCTGGATGTAGTTCTGGAAGTCTATTGAGTTATCAATATGATGTTCAGAACTGTACGGTTGTTTTTTGGAATCATTATTTTCTGTTTTCAAAATGTCAAAGAACGCAAAAAACACGATTTTTTTAATGATTTCCGAGAATGTAATTTTCTCTTTCTTAGTGGAATATATCATGTTTTTTGATGTCTCAAAATAAATTTACTCCCGGAAAGCTTTATTTGATACAAATATTTCTATATGTACAGCCAATACATCTTTTTTTAGATTTCGTTGCTTTCGGAAAAAAATTATTAAAAATAATTTCGTTCACTTGTTCACAAATATTTCGTATCTCTTGTTTCGCAGTCTCGCTTATTACTATTTCAACCAATTTGTTCGCAGAGCGAGTGTAAACCAAAAAGCCTTTATCTACGCGTCGATGAAAATTGTCTTCAATTAGTACTGCATAACACTCTAATTGAGTCTGATATGTATTATAAATTCGTTCCTCAAATTTAGCAAATTTATAATCAAGTGGAGCCATTGTGCCATCTTTTAACACTAAAATTTCATCAACAACTCCTCGTAGTAACTCGTTGGTCAAATATTGATCAAGATATTTATCCACGGCCCCGATTCTTTTGCGTAAATAATCCCTGTTCCGTTCCAGTTTCAAGTCGTGTAGGTTGCGCCCCTTTTCCACTTTGTAGTGGCGCTCTTCAAATTGTGGGATACAAAGCACGTGTTCGTAATATGTGAACCGGGGACAATAAAGGTACTCTATGATATGTGATGGTGTGATAGACATCAGAAAAACAAGGCTTTTACATCGTCTGTTACTAACTTCTTATCAAATGCTTGCCCGAGCAAAACTGTTTGACGAAGTTCATTTTTACTCATTGGGAAGATATAAAGAGAATCGGTTTCTTCATCTATCAACTCGGTCACAGATAGTTCGAGGGTGTCTTTGTCGTTTTCATCCAAGCTTCCTAGGAATACCGATTTCTGTACGCGATAAAGGCCGACCTTTTTGCATATCTTAGAAATCTTGGTGCGTGGCTTATCTTTCTTGATATCGTATATAACCCAGCAAATCATGTTTTTTTTATTAATTGGTTTGCGAACTGGTGAGCATCCATCTGCATAGCATTAACTCTTGTTTGATTCCTACCATTGTAACGGATTGTGTCTTCCTCCAAAAAACTTAACAATGATTGCATCAATAAATTTTTTCCTTCGGCATTCAGGCTATAACCATTTGTGATCTTACTCGTGTGGCTATCATTGATTTTTTTTGCTGAAAAGAGCTTGAATACGACTTCTTCAGCATATGTCCTATAAGGTTCAATAAAATCAAAGACCATACTTTTCATATTGTAATCATCCCGGTGCATGAATCCAACATACGGATCAAGCCCAGCAATCACCAGTACTTTTTCTACTCGGCTGTATAGAACGCCATAAGCGTAATTTAAAAAAGCATTAAAAGGATCAGCTGCCGGGCGAAAACTACGCCCTTCGAATTGATAACGTTCCGCCAGAAGAGAACTTAACACTCTGAAATATACTCGCCCAGATGTACCCTCTAATCCTCGAAGAGTACTGTCGATATCCTCTATTTTAGAGCCTTTCAATCCATTTATTTTTAATGAGATACCTTTGATGATTTCAATCTTTTCCTGTATCTGTTCGGCAGAGGTAAGTCGATGGCTTTTTAACCGTTTCAAGAATTCGATTTGATTCTCTATTTTTTTTGTTAACCAGCTTTTTGTCCAGTGAACACCTATTTCGTTCAAGCTAGCATCCAACTGCTGCTTCCTAATTTTTGAGGTACTTCCCGGCTTGCTATGCCAAAAACGACCAATAGGCATTCCATCATACTCGAAAACAATAATATCAATATTGTTTTTCATGGCCAGTATTATGGCATCGGTACTGAGAGCCGCTCCTTTGCTCATTAATATGGAAGTAACCTTCTGACTGGCGAAATGGTGTTTTTGTTTTTCTCCATCCTTCGTGAGTGATACTTCAAACAGATCATCTTTTACATGAACATACGTGCCATATGTGTTAATGATTAACTGCATATTCTTGGTTTTACTAGATTTGACTAACAGCACCAAATCCACGACTCACAGCCTTTCCTATCCCTACCCATTCCGGTAAGTAAGCATTCGTGGTAAACCTCCCTGAAAATGCCAGCATTTGCTGATCTTTAAACTTTGTCTGTTTTTCTTCCAACTGTACGACACCCATGATGTTTTCACTTACACGAAAAGAAACACCCTTATAGAAACTTAGTATGTTATTTTGCAACTGACGATTCAAGAACTCTTTTTTCTGCTTCGTATCTAGGAGTATGTATTTTCTGTGATTATCCTGATTCAAGGCCATCCAGAGCGTTTCAAAAGCGTAGTTGTACAACTGCTGATTTACCGTCAGCTCGCATCGTGTCTGATGAATATTTTTAGCGGAAATAGGATAGTATTCTCCCTCGATATCCAATTCACGGATTTTCAAAAAGAGTGAAATTAACAGATCGGCACCCTCTTCGAAGCCTATTAGCATCGGTACGTTTCTAATTACCTTGTATTGAACCAATGGGTAAGCGTACCGTGAAGTGCCATCTTGGTAATGATTGTGTAACAACGGAGAATGCTCTTTAAATAAGTTGCCAAAATACCCACGCAACTTATGTGCATCTCGTGTTTTTAATCGAATGTCGGGGAACTGAATGATTGTTTGAGTGATTTGCATGATTCTACTAAATTGTGATGGACGTTTTGTTCGTGTCGTATCCGATATTTTCCCTCGTGTCGTTAGCCGAATAGGAATAAAACGCGGAAGGTTGTTCTAAACTCGATAAATAAAATCCGTGCACTTGTTCGGAGTCAAAATTAATTTTCGTCTCACCGTATGGAACCGGTACGTTGATTACATAATCGTAAAAAAGAGATTTAAACGACGCGAATTTTGTCTTTCTCTCCCAGGGTGTTAGCTCTTCATCATAAAGAGATACATAGCGTTCCCATACATATTTAGCCTCTTCGTTCAATTGAATGAAGACCGATTCAGTTTTACGCTCTTGGATGAGTTTTAGATCGATCTCCATGAATCTCAAATCTCGAATGGCGTCAAGTAAATCCGAAGAAGTCTCGTCAGATTGTTTTCGGACCTCTTCGTAGTATCGGTCAATTAGATCCAGATAGTCTCTTTCCTCCATTACTTCAATATCCGAGAGCGTGTTCCTAGTTTTTAGCATTAGGTCTGAACCATAGATTCTACTTGTTGCTTTTCCATGCTCATCGTCAATATCATAAAGGAATATATCAGATACCTGCTCTTTTTCATTATATCGGTTCGCGCGTCCGGCCGACTGGATAATTGAATCGATGGGAGACAACTGCCGGAAGATGGTATCCACGGAGATATCCACTCCTGCTTCTATTAATTGAGTGGAGACAATTATTTTACGTTTATGACTCCTTTTTTTAATTTTTTGAATAATCTCTTTTCTTTCGTGGGGAGTAATGAGCGTGGATAAGAAGAAGTATTGGACGTTATCCAGAATTTCCTGCTCCTGTTTTGTTAATTCCTCAAAGCAGCGACGGGCGGCCTTTTTGGTGTTCAAGATTATCAGCACGTCTTTTTTAGGTTCGTTATAAATATAATCAGAAATTATATCGATGAAATCCTCGAAAGAGATTTTGTCTTTGTGATAGACCAACCGGGTGCGATTAAATACTTTGAAATACTTTCTGTGATCGGGTACTAATTCCACTATATCCACTCTCGGAGCAAATATAAGAGGCTGCGTTGCTGATATAAGGATAAAATATATATTTAAAGTTTCGCCAAGCGAAAGGAACGTCTTCCTTACCGTTTCCCATAGCTCGTAGGGAATTGTCTGAATCTCATCAAGCAGGATTACGGCGTTTCTCAGGTTAACCAATTTCATTAGCTTGGTTTTATCCATTGAAAGAATCGTTTCCAGAAATTGAACGAACGTTGTCACGATAGTTTCAGATTGCCATGTTTCAATCAAAAATTGACTCTGATTTTCTTCATACACCTTTTCAGAACTATCTTTGTACCTGGGTTCGCTCAAATGATGATGCTTTAATAAAAACTCGCTCGAATCGGTTTCCAGTACTTCTCGATACACTTCAAAATTCTGGTCAATGATCGAAGTATAAGGGATAACGATAGTCACCTTTGCGTTGATATTTCCTGTGAGTGACCTTATTTTATCAGCCACGGAAAATGCCGTTAGTGTTTTCCCCAACCCTGTAGGTAACGTGATCGAGTAGAGGTGCTGATCACGGATAAACACCCTCTCCAAGTGTTCCAACGTGCCAAAATAAGCCTCGTTCTTGATTCGATTAATTTCCGAAACCGGGATATTGAATCCATTCTTTTCCCTGTATCGATTCAAGCACCCTGTGATATCAGTCGTTGTATTCGTAGTATTAACATCTTTCAGGATCACGTCGTTCTTATCTGAGTACATCAATGCGGAATAGATTACCTGAAAAAGATTAAAGAGTTCGACTTGCGTTTTCTCGTCCAGCTTCGGATAATTAAGCTTGAAGTATAAACGAAAATCTTTTAGTCGCTGCTGGAAACTTGCTAATTCCCAATATTCTGTGAACGCTCTCCATGTAATCTTGATAGGCCAATGATCACACAAACTCGAAAGAATTAACTCAACTGAAGGAGCATGAATGCTTTTGATTTGTTCTGAAAGGTATTCAATGTCTTCGTTAGAAAATAATATTTCTTTCTGAAGGTTCTGGATGTTGCCATGATGCCGTTTCACGGCTATCAGAACCAGTATCGGGAGAAACTCCTGCAGCAGCTTGTCTTTAAATTCTCGCTCACAATACCTGCTAGCGACGAAATAGGCAAAAACCGACGACAGCAATGAATGATTCTTCAAATTGCTATGAATCTCTTCTGGGTTACGGATATAATTCTGGAAATAGCCTGTAGCTTTCGCGATGTCATGAGAGATAGCTGCAATCCAAACCAAGTCGGAGAGTTGCCGATTCGTTATTTCAGTCTCCTTTACAACGAACCGGTAACCTTTCTCCTCCACGGTCGCTTTCGCTATTACAGCTACAACTGACAGATGATCAACAAGTAGCTTTTTCGGATGCGAAAGCAATCCTTCTTTATCGATTTGCAACTCTTCCATCCTTCTTTATGACTCTATATAATGTGCATAATATCTGAAAGATTATAGAAAAAGAATATTCCCAATCCCGTTCAGTGTTAAATACTCTGGTACACGGGCATGCAGAGGATTCCCGTTTTTTTCGATAAGTATCTCGGAATATTCCAAAACTTCTCTTTCTCTATTCATGGCGACGGGCATGTTGTTGGCCGAATAAAACCATTCCTTTTGAAAGTCTATAGGTGGTTCACCCACTACTTTTGACAGATTCACTGCCGTGATGATTTCCACGATCTCACTGTTTGAGGTTACTACTCGCGCTGTTGCTCGTTGGACGAAATCCACCCTTGCGGTAAATTGAGCCAAACCTAAGTAGGGAGTAAAATGATGCCTTCTATGCTGTATCCGTTCAGATAGTTCCTCGAATTTGGCGGTATCATCCATTGCCAGGTAGATGCGGTAATGAGGATCTTTTACAAGCTCAAACTCCGTTTGGGTGTGTCTCGCCCGTGTTAAGTCGTAAAACGATATTTTCGTGTTAATCAAGTTGAACCCGATATTTTCTTTCTTCACGGGCTGCATAACTTGTACGGCGATGCCGCTCCTCTCTTTTGAGAAAAACTCCTGAACCGGTTCAATACCCTCCGCGTAATGACCGTCACTCGTCTCTCTTTCCATTCCTAGGATTGCTCCCAGCATTCCCGCGATCGCGGTACGCGTGGGAATAGAGTAGGTGAGAGGTGAGGTTGTGGTGTTGTACTTTCGGAAGTGCCCGTATTCGCCCATGATGTCGAAAATAAGCAATTCCTTATATTTCATCCTTGCTGATATTTGTGATTAATTTACCATTACTGATCATCGTCAACCTTGAGTCAAGCTTCAAGTGAATCTTGGCTATCTTCTCCTTGTTCTCTTTGAGTGCCTCTAGTAATTCCGATATATCTAATTTATAATCATTAGTGCCTCTTATTTGTAGCTCGTTCATCTCTCCGTAGTCCAGTTTCAGCCGTTGACGCAGGTTACCAATATAGAAAGGTTCCTTGTATTCCACCTCGAGTAAGAATAGGGGCGATTGTCCAAATTTCGAACGAGAAATCAGGTTCTTCGTGCCTTCCCAAATTCCTTCGAGCAATAGCGATTTATCTTCCGTGGTCATTCTGGAATAACGTGCTGCTTTCTCGTTGATTATCCCGTTAAAGCCTATTACAGCGTAGGGTATCTTGTATTCTGTCCGGAATGTGGCTTGAATCTTTTTTTCAGTCGACGCAAACGCACCAGTGCCTTGTTCTTCAATGATTTCAGTTTTATTTAACGATTTTCCCATTTGAAATTGCACCGGGCCAATATATGTGATAGAATCCTTGGCTAAAGGAATTACTCCGCCAAATACCCGGATATCGATGCATTTGGCAAGGATGATATCTGCCTGTTCCTGAAAATCCTTGGCACGGCGTTTTCCATCTTTGATATACTTCTTGTCTCCCTCGTCGTAGGTTGTTTCCCGAACAAAGATATCCTGACGGTCGTCCAATCCGTTGAACTCCTTGTACTCGTACCAGTAATCCCGTATCGTCCGCTTCAGACGGACGTCAGAAACGAGTGCGACACTACTTTCCGTGTCGAATCGTGGACGGTTTTCATTTAACGGATCACCATTCGGGTTCGCGTTTTCAATGTCATAAAGAAACAAAAGCTCACTGCGGCTGTCGATAATTTCACTCATGATCTTGTCTGTTTTAAATGTTATTATTCTGATTCTGTGTTTTCTTCACTTTTTTCTCTCTTAAACCTGGAGCCCATTTCGAGACCGGCAACAAAGTAGAACGAGAGTTCATTGTTACTCATTGAAACCATATCCTGTTTCTTAATTGTGAAATAATTGTTAATGATTTCCCGAAGTTCAGGGTATACATTATTCTTCAAGTGTTTCTGAATCTTGTCCAGTGCTTCCAGGTAGATTTGCATTAGGTGCTCCGAGTTCAGGTTATACCCTCGAAGCTTGCTTTCGAATGGGGTGCTGGATAGGTTCCTGTATTGAACGTCGAAAACGAAACGCACCAAAATTCCCACGGCGAAAATGCCAATTTTAATATCGCTATCCAGGAAGCTCCTGTTATTAGTCACAAACCGGTTAAATTCGTCAAGGTTAAACCGGTTGGTTTTTTGTTCATCTTTTACCGTGTCCATTGTATTCATAAAATTATAGTTAATATTGTTTTGTATGATTTTTAGCTCTTGTAAATAATTTATCAGCATGATAGCTTCCAATATGCTTCGTCGTGTAGATTTGGTTGTTTTTTCTCTCGTATGTGCTTCATTGTAGTTTTTTCTTATCACATTCATGATTTTTTCGAACATGAAATCCTTTGAAATGGGTCTGCCAAGAAAAATGTTTTGCACAACCTCTAAAAATTTGTCGTCGAAAAACTCCTTGATAATCCCGAATGAAAATTTCAGATCCTGTTGTTCTTTACCTTTTATAATAGCATTCCTAAATAAGGGGATGCGGTTAACAGCATTCGGTACTCGCGAAAAGAGCTCATTGAATCTAGATGGTAACACCTCTTCCAACATCATTTTAATGCTAATCGCTTTACTCATTTTATCTTCGGAGAAAAAGAGCATATCCACATAAAAAAAGTTATTCTGCTGAGCGATGATTTTTTGTACGTGTTCTTCGGAGTCAGCTCGCTCTTCGCTCGATTCTTTTTTTATCCTCGCGTCAGCAAATGCACTTTTAAGCAGCTCCACGATCGTTTCCAGTTTCTCCCGATCGTTTTGTAAAACGGTGTGGGGAACGAACAAGAACTCGTATCCGTAGAAATACCCTGTCAGATGCTGTCTAATGTATTTTTCTCCATACTCGAGCGCCAACGCCTCTTTTGATGATACGGGATAATTTCTCCAGAACTTTTCCTTGTTAAAGAATCCGCTAATAAATCCTGGCTTATCGGGAGTAGAGTATTTAAAGGGTGCTGCGAAACCGTATACCTCGTCTGCTTTTTCGCCTGTAACCGAACAGATGACATCAGCAGTACGTGAAATAGTGCCATTGTGCTCGTATTTCTTTTCAGAGCCAGAATTAAGTATCATGGTCCGGACTGTCTCAAAATCGTAAAGATAGAGTTCTTTTTCTCGATGTATCCGTAATGAAATACCTGTGGTGGTCCGTTCTTCCTGCGTCGCATTATTGAAATAGTCTGCAATCTGCCATGCTATACGTTGTTCGTTTAGTAAGAACTCCGCCTCCACGAGCTTGAATAGTTGGGCTTCGAGATGCTTCCCGTGAGTAAGTTTTTTAAATTGCGCCTCCTTGATATTATTCAGTTTTTTATCCGGTGGATTGCCGAGTTTCGTGGTAAAGGTAACATCACCACCGCGTGCACTCCCTTTCCGGTAGGCGTATTTCCGGTAACTGGATGAATCCTTCCTTACCTTTTCGATGTCTATCCCTCTGTATTGACACTGCAGTTCACCCTTGTTGTCAATGATTTCAAATACCATCAACAATACCTGGTAATCTTTTCCAGGGAACAGGTTCTCGATGTAAAGATCTACCGGGTCAATGAAGCTTTTTTGCTCCAGCTGCCAATGTCCGATTTCAGATATTGATCTATCGTTCATGTTTTTCAGGTTTTAACTATTAGTTGGAGAGAATTTTTATCTCGCCTATTTTTTTATGTTATGCTATCCTTGTTGTAATGGAGAATCTCACATATAATTTTTTAAATTTCAACCCTTGTTTCAATGAGAACCTTTATTTTGCTCATTTGTCGCGGGTAAGCTTATGAGCTTCATAGTATCGAGACCTCAAAGGTAAATGTTGTTTGGGATATAAACAAGAAATTCGATAATTATTTTTTATTAAAAAATTAAATGTAATGAAATCTGACTTGAAATGGAGAAATTTCATTAATTTTATTGTGAATGCGATTCAGTAGTTGAAGTAGTTGAAACTGATCGCGATTTTATTTAGTTAAAGTGTTTAAAATCAATGGAATAAGTATATTAAATATTACTTAATCCACTGAGAATCATCAACTTAGAAGAAAATTACCACAAATTCTCTAGGTAATGATTTCCAGGAAGAAAGAGCTTGAATTGATAAAGACTTATATGTATGTATGTGATTTATACGATCAGGAACTGAAATATTACTGCCAAAGATACAGCAATAATTCCAATCCTGTTTTCACGGATCAGGAAATAATGACTATCTACCTGTTTGCAGGTCATTGTCAAAAGTATTTCCAAATCAAGGATATACATAACTTTGCATCGGAATATCTTTCCTCCTGGGTATGTTTATTTCACCCCAAAAGTATACCAGTATTTCAATCCAAAAGTATACCATTTAAAATTAATTTGCAAACTTGTTTTGTTAGTATTGCTATTTTGGCGGTACCGCCAAAATAGCAAT
>JAQUJQ010000044.1 GCA_028680875.1 Eubacteriales bacterium | reverse complement strand
GGAATAACTACCGGTGGATGTGGAACGATATATGCTAAATCAATTGACATACTTTTCGCCTCCTTTGCTTTAATCATATCACATTTTCCCAAAAAAGAGAAAAGCTACATCTTATTAAGATTGATTTTCAAAGTGTAACCGCATATAATAAAAAATACTATTTCAAAAGGAAAGGGAAAAATCATAATGAAATACTATGAGACAAAAACCCCGAATTTTAGAATTCGGATGGCGGTAAAGGAGGATACTCCACTGATTCTACAATTTATTAGAGGCTTGGCGGAATATGAAGGGTTGTCAGACCAGGTTGTAGCCACAGAAGAAATCTTGAATAATAATTTATTCGTAAAAAAACAGGCTGAAGTCATCATTGGTGAATACAAGGGAAAACCCATTGGATTCGCCTTGTTCTTTCATAATTTTTCTACCTTCTTGGGGAAAGCAAATTTATATTTAGAAGACCTCTTTGTTACCCCTTCTTACCGGGGATTGGGGGCAGGAAAAGCCTTATTGGCCTGCTTGGCTAAAATTGCAGTTGAAAGAGATTGTGGCCGATTGGATTGGTGGTGCTTGGAGTGGAATGAACCTTCCATTAAATTTTATAAAGAAATGGGAGCAAAACCAATGGAAGAATGGACCGTATTCCGGGTTGATGGGGATGCTTTACCAGCTTTAGCTGCTAGATTATAGCTATAAGATACTTGTATTTATACCTATAAAATCATATAATACAGAAAAAAGGGAGGGATTATTATGGAATTTTTTAATAATTTAGGAAAGAAATTAAGTGAGGTTGCCGGTGACACCGCAGATAAAGCCAAAGAATTGGCTGAGATTGCCAAACTAAAGTCTGAAATTGCTTCCCTGCAAAGAAGATTACAAACATCCTACGCCGAAATGGGGAAAGATTATTACGTTCAGGAAAAGAATAAAGAAGATAGCCCGGTAGCTGGACTATGCTCCCAAATTTCTCAATCACTGGCCGCCATTGCGGAATTGGAAGGTAAAATCGAAGATATAAAAAACGAATAAATGTAATGACTAAAAGACAGGGTTAACATTTATGAACTCTGTCTTTTTAAATATTTGCTGTAAAACATACAGATAAATAGTAGAAACCCAACCAAACCGGTGATTGGATAAATAGCACCTACAAGAACCCCAAAAGGCAAACACCCGCCTATATAAGCCAGAATTATCAATAACAAGGCAGTTATACCATTATTTTGCCTTTGCTCCTCTCCACTGATTAGATTACAGATAGACCATAGCATAGGTGCAGCTGTTGTATAAATACCTATCAGTAACATAATCGAAAAAACAATTCCTACTGTATTAAATATCGAGTTTGCAACAGGAAGGAAAGGTATTTGCTTATTATAGACTTGGGAGATGCTTGAAAGTAGGGCCAAATTCATTAATATTCCCGCTGCTATATATGAAACACTACCAAAGGCCCCGGCCCATAAGGCTTCTCTATTACTACTGGCTTGTCGTCCCAAACCACCTAAAAACGGTAAAGCGGTAACTACATTAAAGGATCCGTAAAGCAAACCGGAAACCCACCATGATTTAGAAAAAGCCGGTTCTATTCGAATCTGCTTTATAACCTCATCCACCCCTACCAATCCTTCTAAATTGTTAAATAAGTGAATAAGGCTGATCACAACAGCTATTAAGACAATCCCAATGCCGATAGGACCAATTATTTTAACCATCCGTGAAAGACCTAAAAGGACCGTCCCTAATGTTAGAATTGCTACAATACCCCTTCCCACCCCTTCAGAAATTCCGTAATATTCATGAAAAGTTGCTCCAGCTCCTGAAAGCATCACAGTTAAAAATAAAAACATAAGCAAAGGAATCACCCACTCAAACAAGGTGCCTAAAATATTTCCACAATAAAAACAGTAGATGCTGCCGGTGGATTCCGGGTTCAATCGCCGTCCATCTGTTGTTACAGTAGTGGTTACCCATAGGATAGTGATGAGTGCCACTGCCCCGGCCCCTAAACTGCCGAAAAGGCCAAAGGCAGTGAAGAATTGTAAGATCTCCTGTCCGGAAGCAAAACCGGAACCTGTAACAAAGGCTATAAAAGCCCCTCCAAGTACCAATATATTTTGTTTTTTAACCATATAAAATCCCCCTGACATAGAAACCACTACTATTCTATTGCCAGGAGGAAGCTGATATGAACTTTTTAGAGAACCAGCTTCATAACTTCAGGGAAGCAGCTCTTTCCATATTGGGGACAAGATAAGCAGTTAAATAAATCCGTTGTTAGGGCAGGATCTATAGCTACAAAGCCATGTTTTCGGAAAAAGCCGGGAGCTTTTGCAACTAAATAAACAGCTTGTCTACCCCTTGACTTTGCCTCTTCCAATGCTAATTCCAATAGTTTTCCCCCGATTTTTTCTTTTCGATACTCCGGTTCTGTAGCAATGCCGTCAATTATGTATTCGCTTCCCCGTATTGCTAACACACAACCGCTAATTAATTTCCCATTCTCATCTTCCGCTTTCCAGCATTGAATTAACTCTGTAGGCTTAGGCTCCTCAATGGAAAATTCCAAGTCATGACGGATAAACATTTCCACTAATCTGTCGTATTCATCAGTGGTACTGATTTTATAATTTACCAATAAGATCCCTCCATATCATCCAGTAATGTATTTATTCGTAGCTTTCTGTGAAAGCACTCAATATCCAACGGAAATTCGCAACCCTTTTCCCCATCTACGTCGGTACTAATCATCTTTTCTGATTCCAATCTCAATTTTTTTGTCTGAAAGTAGAGTACATTTTTGTTCTCGGTATGATGGCCTTGCATAAAATTTACCAGCAAGCCCGGGAGTTCTGTCAGAGGCAATTCCCGGAAAAGCAGAACATCCAACAAACCATCATTGATCTCCGCCCGACCACCAACCCGTTTAAAACCTCCGGCGGATCTTCCGTTCATCACCAACATAAAATACATTTTTTCATGCCCGGAATATTCATCGCTTTTGATGGTGATGGGGATTGGTTGAAGCTTAGGAACTTCTCTGACACCTCTTAAGTAATAAGACATGATCCCTAATGTACTTTTAATATTTGGATCTGTTTTTTGGCTTACATCCACCAGAAATCCCATTGCAGCCACATTAATAAAATATTTATTGTTGACCTTGCCCACATCACACTTTGTATAATTTTCTTCCAATGCAATATTTACCATACTTTCAATATCATGAGGGATATCAAAATAATAGGCAAAATCATTAGCAGTCCCCGATGGGAAAATAGCCAGCGGCAGATCCACCTCGTTGTTAATCATGGCGTTGACCACAACATTGATTGTACCATCTCCCCCGGCCGCAATCACCTTTCTGAATCCAAACTTTTTAACCTCCCGAAAAACATCATTAAGAAGTGCGGGCCGATCGGTTCGTACTGGAATAACCATCATCCTTTTCTTTTGAAACATTTCAATTATTCGGTCCAAATTACTCTTAAACAGACCGTTTCCCGCCTTAGGATTATAGATAAGCAAAACCTTGTTCTTTTTCATTCCTGAATCTTCCTCTAATTTTACCAATTAAATAAATCGATCCGGAAAACAGAATCACATCATATTCCAGACCTATTTGCTCCACAAAGTTACAAACACTCTCCCAATCTTTTATACAAATGCAATCCCTGCCTGTTTCCTTGACCCTTTTACATAACACATCCGCTGCCAGTCTCCTCGAATTATCCGGTTCTGTAACCAACATATCCCCCGGGATTTCACCAAACCGTGCAATAAGTCGATCCACCCTCTTATCCGACAGCATTCCTACAACCAATAGGATTCTTTGGCCTTTGAAATGCTCCCGGATCACCCTGCTCAAAGCCTCAACTCCCGCTTCATTATGAGCTCCATCGATAATGATATAAGGATTCTTACTGAGAATCTCCAATCGACCTTTCTGCCTTGCCCGTCTCATGGCTCTTTTGTTCTTTTCCTCTTCTGTTGTTATTATTTCCCCCTTTTCCAGTATTTCAATCACCTTTAGGGCACAGACTGCATTTTCGATCTGATGCATGCCGATCATCCCAAGCTTATACCTTTTGTCTTCATAAATAAAGGAATATCCGTCAAAGGATTTATCTATCGTCCTGACCACAACTTGACTCACATCGTAAAATGCACACCCTCTTTCTAAGGCAACCCGGCGTATAACCTGGGCCGCTTTGGTATCTTTCACATTAGAGACTACCGGCTTTCCATTTTTTATTATTCCCGCCTTTTCATATGCAATTTCCGGGAGGGTATTCCCCAAAACATCCATATGGTCATGAGAAATCGAAGTTATTATAGAAACCAGAGGATCTTTTATAACATTGGTTGAATCTCCAATACCTCCCAAGCCAACCTCCAGGATCAGAAAATCTATAGGCGAGCGGCTAAAATACACAAATCCTATGGCGGTAACCAGCTCGAACTCTGTAGGTGATTCGTATCCCAGGGCCACCATCTCTTCAATTTTTTCAAAGACTTCCTCTGCGCAAATCACCAAATCCCGGGGAGTAATCTCTTCCTCGTTATATTCTATTCGCTCCGTAAACCGTTCCAAGTAGGGAGAAGTATAAAGTCCCACATTATAGCCATTTTCCTTAAGGATTGTTGCTAAATAGCGGCACACTGAGCCCTTTCCGTTAGTTCCTGCCACATGAATAACCTTCATTTTATCCTGTGGATCACCTAAAAGTCGCATCAGGACAGTCATGCGTTCCAACCCCAGCCGACTGCCGAATTTCTGAAAGCTGTGTATTTTACAAAGTGTTTCTTCGTAATTCATTATCAATCCTTATAGTTTTTTTTGTATCAGTTTGAGTCTTTCTTCTACTTTACACAGCATATCCCGATATTGAGTCAGCTTTTCCCGTTCTTTCTCTACAATCTGCTCCGGTGCCTTGCTGACAAAAGCTGTGTTATCAAGTTTCCCTGTGATTCGTTTTACCTCCCCGGCTAAACGGGATTTCTCTTTTTCCAGTCGCTGAAATTCAGCCACATAATCCAGTAAATCATCCTGTGGGATGAAAATTTCCACCGGACCTACTACACCGGACATTACTTCTTCCGGAATCTGACCTTTGTCTTGGATAAATCGAATTTCTCTAATATTAGCCAGATTCTTAATATAGCTCTCACCGGACTTCACCTGATTCAAAGTCTCTTCCCGGGTTAAAATAACAGCTCGCAATTTTCGGGAGGGAGGAGCTTCTGCTTCAGCTCTGATATTACGAATAGTTTTAATAATTTCCATAGCCAATTCCATATCTTTTACTTCTTCGTCATAGGTTATATTTTCATTATAAACAGGCCAGGAATCTCGAATCAAAAGGTTATGCGTTCCGGGAAGATAACTCCATATCTCCTCTGTGATAAAAGGCATGAATGGATGAAGGAGGCGCAGCATATCTTTTAGCGCCCGGACCAATACAAAACGTACTACTCGCTTATCTTCCTCATCATCCCCGTAGAGTCTGGGTTTCACCAACTCGATATACCAGTCGCAATATTCGTTCCAAATCAATTCATATACCTTCTGTCCTGCCAAGGCCAGATCAAAATGATCCATATTGTCTGTGATTTCTTGGACAGTTGCATTTACCTTAGACAGAATCCACTTATCTTCCATTTTTAAAGCCTCGGAATCAAATGAATCATCCGGACTGTTTTGGTCCTGCAGGTTCATTATAACAAACCGTGAAGCGTTCCATAACTTATTGGCAAAATTTCGACAGGACTCCAATCGATCCATCTTGAATCTAAGATCATTACCCGGGCTAATTCCCGTAGAGAGCATAAAACGAAGAGCATCTGCTCCATAGTGATCGATAACTTCTAGTGGATCCACACCATTTCCTAAGGATTTGCTCATTTTGCGGCCCTCTGCGTCTCGGACCAAACCATGAACATAAACATATTGAAACGGAACTTCCCCCATGATTTCCAGTGCAGAAAATACCATTCGTACAACCCAAAAGAAAATGATGTCGTAGCCGGTTACCAGAACATCTGTTGGATAAAAATATTCTAAATCCGATGTTTGTTCCGGCCATCCCAATGTGGAAAATGGCCACAGGGCTGAACTGAACCAAGTATCTAAGACATCCTCATCCTGTTTGATGTCCTTACTGCCACATTTTGTACACTTTTCGGGAGCAATCCGGGCAACGATGAGCTCTTTACAAACCTGACAGTAATAAGCGGGAATCCTATGACCCCACCAAAGCTGCCTTGAGATGCACCAATCCCGGATTTCCTCCAGCCAGTGCAGATATATTTTTTCAAACCGTTGTGGTACATGAGTTAAATCTCCTTTTCGTGCTGCTTCTATAGCCGGCTTTGCCAATTCTTCCATGCGGACAAACCATTGTTCGGAAAGCATAGGTTCGATGGCTTCTTTACATCGATAACACTCACCTATGGGAATAACCATATCTTCTGCTTTGATTACAAAATTTGCTTCTTCCAGATCCGACAACCAAGCCTTACGGCACTGATAGCGGTCCATTCCAGCATACTTCCCTGCCAATTCTGTCATTTTGGCATGGTCGTCTATGCAGCAGGGCGTTGGAAGGTTGTGACGCAAGCCTACTTCAAAGTCATTGGGATCATGGGCGGGGGTAATTTTTACTGCACCGGTCCCTTTTTCGGGATCGGGAAAAGGATCGATGATAACTGGGATAACCCTATTTACAAGCGGAAGAACTACATTTTTTCCTACTAGGTCTTTATATCTCTCATCATCCGGATGGACGGCTACTGCCACATCCCCAAACATGGTTTCAGGTCTGGATGTGGCTATCACAATTCCTTCCCCTCCATCTTCCCCCGGATAGCGAATATAATAATATTTTCCGTTTTTATCGTTATGCTCAACTTCTGCATCGGATAAAGAAGTCCCGCAACTGGGGCACCAGTTTATGATCCTATTTCCTTTATAGATCAGTCCTTTTTCATAGAGGCGCACGAAGAATTCGGTAACAGCCTTGTTGCATCCCTCATCCATTGTGAATCGTTCCCGTTCCCAATCGCAGGAGTCTCCCAGTTTTCTGCATTGCCGGGTAATCTTTCCTCCATAGGTTTCCTTCCATTCCCAGGCTCTCTTTAAGAATTCTTCTCTCCCCAGTTCTTCCTTGGTTTTTCCTTCTTCTATACGGATTTTTTCTACTACTTTTACTTCTGTAGCTATACTTGCATGATCGCTGCCGGGAAGCCATAGAGCCTCAAAGCCCTGCATCCGCTTCCATCTAATCAATACATCTTGCAAGATATGATCCAAGGCATGTCCCATATGGAGCTGGCCGGTAATGTTGGGTGGCGGCATAACAATAGTAAAAGACTTTTTGCTTTCATCTCTGGTTGCATGAAAGGCCCCACTATTTTCCCATTTTTTATAGATCCGATTTTCAAATTCCTTGGGGTTATATGTCTTTTCCAAATTATTATTCATTTTTTCTCCTCATACTGATCTAAAAAAAAATCGCCCTTTTGCTGATTGCATAAGGACGGAGTATTCCGCGGTACCACCTTACTTCTATTGCAATAGTCTTATCCCATCACAATAGCTCTCATTTTACGGTGCTCCCAAGCGACCTTCATCCGACCTTTCTTTTAGAACCTCTCAGCCGACTGCATATCTATATGCATTGTGTTCCTTCTCTGTAAAAGGGTATCTGATTACTCCTCTTGATCCTTGCACCCATATTGATATACTATTATTCTAATGATAAACGATTATTTGTCAAGGTTTATTCTTCTCAGAAATGTTCGACGATGAAGGGAGCAAATACCTTTAGCTTCAATTCCTGCGTAGTGAGCCTTTGTTCCATATCCTTTATTGCTATTAAATGCATAATCCGGGTATATATTATGATATTCTACCATCATACGGTCTCTGGCCACCTTAGCTACAATGGATGCCGCTGCAATGGAAATACTCTTGGCATCCCCCTTTATAATTCCCTTCTGGGGAACGGATACTTCATTTAAAGTTATTGCATCCAAAAGTATGTACTGGATCGGGCAGATTTTCTCCAAGTCCATTAATGCTTGTCTCATAGCTAATTTGGTTGCCTCCAATATGTTAATCTCATCGATCATATGATTATCCACAACTCCCAAACCTATTCCAAGGGCAATTTCACGAATCTGAAGATCCAGTTCTTCTCTCTTTTTTGCCGTAAGTTTTTTTGAATCATTGATGCCATTTATATCTATCTCCAATGGTAAAACCACAGCTGCTGCCACTACGGGTCCGGCTAAAGGGCCTCTGCCAACCTCGTCCACCCCGGCTATATATCTGATTCCTTTCCGGAACAGAGCCTCCTCATATTCTCTCATCAGTACAATCGCCTCTTTCCAGTGTGATTTTTCCCAATGCCCCGGATCGAAACTCATCCATTAGTATGCGTCCGGTCCGTTCATAGTCAATCCTATTAGCGGGTAGGAGAAACCCTCGCTTACGGGCAATATGCTCCATGGTTACTAAGGGAGTTTCGCCCAGCGTTTCCAGCTTGTATCTTTTCAGCAGTAATTCAGGATAATCTGTTGAAAGCACATTGATCAATTCCAGGGCTAACGTTGCTATATCCATAATTTCATCCTTGATAGAACCACAAAAAGCAAGATTCAAACCCACTTTTGGATCCTCAAATTTAGGCCAGAGAATCCCCGGCGTATCGAGAAGCTGCATCCCGTTTCGTAAAGCCAGCCATTGTTTTCCCCTTGTGACACCGGGCCGATCACCGGTCTTGGCACTTTTTTTTCCTGTCATTCGGTTGATAAGAGAAGATTTGCCGACATTGGGAACACCTACGATCATTATCCGTAAAGGCTTATTGCGAAGTTGTCCTCTGTTTTTTTTCTGTTCCAGTTTTTCCAACAGATTAAACAGCCGCACAACACCTTCACCGGATATGGAGTTAAGTGCCAGCGCATATTGTCCCTTTTCTCTGAAGATATCAATCTGCTCATTCACAGCCTTAATGTCCGCCAGATCACTTTTATTCAGAGCAATGACCCGAATTTTGTCCCCTACCAAATCATCAATGATCGGGTTTCGGCTGGAAATAGGGATTCTGGCATCAATAACTTCCACCACTACATCCACCATCTTTAAATTTTCCTGAATAAGCTCTCGTGTCTTTTTCATGTGACCCGGATACCAATTAATATGTTCAATCATGTGTTCCCTCATTTTTATATTTACATGCAATTACATAGCAATCTAAAAAGAGCAGGAATTCCGTTTAGACACGTATTCTTGCTCTTGTCTGCTTTATTATCTGTTTTCCTTGCTTTTAATTTTAGCTGCTTTCCCGGTTCTCTTGCGCATGTAGTTGAGCTTGGCTCTTCTGACATCGCCGTGTCTAACGACTTCAATCTTATCAATTCTTGGAGAATGTATGGGGAATGTCTTTTCTACGCCTACACCGGAAGCGATTCTTCTAACAGTGAAAGTTTCATTTAATCCACCATTTTGTTTTTTAAGGACGAAACCTTCAAAGATCTGTATTCGTTCTCTTGTACCTTCCTTGATCTTAATATGAACCTTAACGGTATCTCCTACTGCGATCTGAGGGACGTCTTGTTTTGCATAATCCTGCTCTATGACCTTCATAATGTCCATTTGGAATTCCTCCTCTCTTCAAAGACGTTCTTGGTATCCAAACGTGCAGTCTTTCCTGCACTCTATCCAGCGGACCGTCTGTAATACACCGTCAATTATTCTAGCATATAGCCTATGCAATTGCAAGAACAATTTACTGTTACGCTCTGGGATGGGTCTTGTCATAGACATCTTTAATCCGGTTTTTCGATGCACTTAGATAAACTTGTGTTGCACTGATATCTTCATGCCCCAGCAGTTCCTGAAGAGATTTTAAATCCGC
>JAQUJQ010000043.1 GCA_028680875.1 Eubacteriales bacterium | reverse complement strand
AAAAATGTGGAAGATCACTATCAACAATATCTCAAAACACAGGAACTATGGTTCAAAATATGTAAATTTCTTACTGAGTCTAATTAATCTCTGTTGGAACAAAATCCTTTACACAAACTTCACAAAAGAATGGTGGTGGACTTTACATTATCTCCGTATTATTTGTCTTACAAGGATGAAAGATAAAAAAATGAGGAGAGTTAAAATGAAAAAATTAAACAGAATAATAATTAGTCTTGTTTTAGGAATTATTATGGCGATTGGATTGTCAGGCTGCGGAGGTGCTGATAATGAAATCACTGTGGTATCAAGAGAAGACGGTTCCGGTACCAGAGGTGCATTTGTGGAGCTAATGGGTATTTTAGAAAAAGATGCCGATGGAAACAAAAAGGATCTTACCACGGATGAGGCGGTTATTGCCAATAAAACTGATGTTATGCTTGCTAATATTGAGGGAGATCCTTATTCAATCGGATATGTATCCCTCGGTTCGTTAAATGACAGCGTAAAGTCTGTTACTGTGGATGGGGTACAGGCCAAATCGGAAAACATAAAGAATGGTTCCTATCCTGTGGCAAGGCCATTTAACATTGCCACAAAGGGTATGCCGTCAGAATTGGCCCGGGATTTTATCAGCTTTATTCTGAGTGTTGAAGGACAGGACATCATAGCAGACAAATATATCTCTATCGATGATAATGCAAAAGCTTTCAGCAGTACTAATCCCGGAGGAAAACTTGTCATTGCCGGCTCGTCTTCCGTATTTCCTGTCATGGAAAAACTTGTGGAGGAATATCGGTTATTGAATTCGGACGCAGATATAGAAATCCAGTCCAGCGATTCAACAGCAGGAATGAGCGGAGTAATTGAAGGAACCTGTGATATCGGTATGGCAAGCAGGGCTCTTACAGAAAGTGAGCTAAATAGTCTGGTACCAACAGAAATTGCCATGGATGGTATTGCAGTTATTGTAAATAAAGCCAATCCCATTGAAAACCTGACAAGTGACCAGATTAAGGCAATCTTCACAGGGACAACGGTCACCTGGGATACGCTGTAATGAAAAACATATTTTTAACGGCTGCGCTGGTCACAATTTTTGCTATTATGTTAATCTGTGTATTCCTTTTTGCAAACGGCATACCTGCCATGAAAGAAATTGGATTACCTGAATTCTTGCTTGGTACTGATTGGTCTCCCGGTGATGTTCCGGCATCCTTTGGAATTTATCCGATGATCCTGGGAAGCATCAGTGTTACCCTTGGCGCAGTTTTATTTGGTGTTCCTATCGGGTTGTTGACAGCGGTTTTTATGGCATATTATTGTCCGAACGGTTTATATAAAGTTTTAAAACCGGCTGTTGAGTTGCTGGCGGGGATTCCATCAGTAGTATATGGATTTTTCGGACTTATGATATTGGTACCTTTTGTACGGAATCTGTTTGGCGGCAATGGCAACAGTATATTAACCGCATCGATTTTACTGGGAATCATGATTCTTCCTACGGTTATCGGAGTCAGTGAATCAGCTATACGTGCAGTACCTGACCAATATTATGAAGGATCTCTGGCTTTAGGAGCTACTCACGAGAGAACAGTTTTTTTCACGATTTTACCGGCGGCTTCATCGGGAATTTTTACAGCGGTTGTACTTGGAATTGGTCGGGCTATCGGGGAGACCATGGCCGTCATCATGGTTGCTGGAAATCAAGCTCGTATGCCTGCAGGTATCCTAAAAGGTATTCGAACCATGACTGCTAATATCGTATTGGAGATGGGTTATGCTGCTGATTTGCATCGGGGAGCTTTGATTGCCACAGGAGTAATTTTACTCCTCTTTATTTTATTCATTAATATTACATTCTATCTTTTAAAGAGGAGGGCAACAATATAATGGCAAAACAAACATCTTTCATTTTAAAAAGTTTTGTCATGGCGGCTACGATTATAACCTTCGGTATATTGCTCTTTCTTATTGGTTATATTTTAATTAAGGGCGTTCCATATTTAACCCCATCTCTGTTTAATATGAGTTATACATCAGAGAATGTATCCATGTTCCCGTCCATTATCAATACTGTATTGATGACTTTACTCTCCCTGATGATTGCAATTCCATTTGGTCTTTTTACTGCAATTTACCTTGTAGAGTATGCAAAACGAGGTAATAAACTGGTGGAAATCATCCGTCTTACTTCAGAGACTTTAGCCGGGATTCCTTCCATCGTGTACGGATTATTTGGGATGCTCTTTTTTGTTACTTATCTGGGTTGGGGCTATTCCATTCTTGCCGGGAGTGCAACGTTGTCAGTTATGATTTTGCCCCTTATTATACGGACCACTGAGGAAGCACTCAAATCCGTACCTGACAGTTATCGTGAAGCGAGTTTCGGCCTGGGGGCGGGGCAGCTGCGGACTGTCTTTCATATTGTATTACCCTCAGCAGTACCGGGGATTCTTGCAGGGGTGATCCTCGCAATCGGTCGCATTGTTGGAGAAACGGCTGCTCTAATCTATACAGCCGGAACTGTGGCAAAACTCCCAAAAGATCTGCTTTCATCGGCACGTACTCTTTCCGTCCACATGTATACTCTTTCCAGCGAGGGGTTTCATACTAATGAAGCTTTTGCTACAGCTGTAGTTTTACTTATTATCGTATTGTTAATTAATACAGTGTCGATGGTGATTGCAAGGAAGGTAACAAAAATATGAATAAGGAAAAAATAAAAATTACAGGAATCGATTTATATTATGGAGATTTTCAAGCTCTTAAAAATATAAACATGATATTGCCTCAGAATAAAATTACCGCTTTTATCGGCCCTTCCGGCTGTGGGAAGACCACTTTGCTAAAAAGTTTGAACCGTATGAATGATCTCATCTCCGATTGCCGAATCTCCGGTGAGATTTTGCTCGATGGTCAGAATATTTATGAAAATATAGATGTGAATCTTCTTCGAAAAAGGGTGGGTATGGTTTTTCAAAAGCCAAATCTCTTTCCTATGAGTATTTATGATAACGTTGCCTACGGCCCCCGTACCCACGGAATCCGATCCAAGGTGATGTTGGATGAAATCGTGGAAAAATCATTAGTAAGGGCAGTGATTTGGGATGAGGTAAAAGACCGGATAAAAAAAAGTGCACTAAGCCTTTCCGGGGGTCAGCAGCAACGAATTTGTATCGCCCGGGCATTAGCTGTGGAGCCGGAAGTTCTTCTGATGGATGAACCTACAAGTGCTCTTGATCCCGTATCCACGTCTAAAATTGAAGAACTTGTTCTCGAATTAAAAAACGATTATACTATTATTATAGTAACCCATAATATGCAGCAAGCTGTCCGTGTATCAGATAAAACCGCATTTTTCCTACTGGGAGAGATTGTGGAGTATAGAGATACTGAAAGTATATTTTCTATGCCGGAGGATAAACGTACCGAGGATTATATTACAGGGAGGTTTGGATGATGCGCAGTCGGTTTGATACCCAGCTGGAACAATTGAATACGGAGCTTATCCGAATGGGAACGCTGATAGAGTCTTCTATTTACAGTGCAGTTAAGGCGTTAATCAATCAGGATAAGGAGCAGGCAAGAAAAGCAATTCTTGCTGATCAGGAGGTGGACCAAAAGGAAAAAGATATTGAAAGCCTTTGCCTAAAGTTACTTCTTCAGCAGCAGCCTGTAGCCGGTGATTTACGGCTTATATCGGCAGCCATGAAAATGATAACAGACATGGAACGGATCGGGGACCAGGCAGCCGATATTTCAGAGATTGCCATTTATTTGGCCGACGATCCTTATGTGAAAAAGCTGGAGACAATTCCGCAGATGGCACAAGAGACCATTAATATGGTATCGGATAGTATTGATGCCTTTGTTAGAAGGGATTTGGATCTGGCAGAGTCGGTTATTGCTGCAGATGATATAGTGGATGATTTGTTTGTTACAGTTAAAAATGACTTAATTACACTCATTCATGAAAATGCCGACACAGGAAGTCAAGCTATGGATTTATTGATGATCGCCAAGTATTTTGAACGTATTGGAGATCATGCCACAAACATTGCTGAATGGGTAAAATTCTCCATTACAGGTAAGCACAAAGAGGTAATGTTATGATCTACTGTGTAGAAGATGATAAGAATATACAGGATTTGGTAGTGTATGCTCTAAAGACCGGTGGATTTCAGGCTAAGGGTTTTTCTGATGCGGATGATTTTTATAAAGGTCTGAGAATGGATAAGCCTTCTCTTATTTTACTTGATATCATGCTACCCGGTGAAGACGGTTTATCGATCCTGAGAAATTTGAAAAAGGATCAGAAGATGTGGGATGTACCGGTTATTATGCTTACAGCAAAGGGCGCAGAATATGATAAGGTGCAGGGACTTGATCTGGGCGCTGATGACTATGTCACAAAACCTTTCGGTGTAATGGAATTAATATCCAGAGTAAAAGCGGTACTTCGCAGAGGCGGCCCAAATTTGGAACAAAACGAAATTGTTGTTGGCAAATTAGTTCTAAATCGGGACAAACATAAAGTTTATGTAGAAAAGCAGGAGGTTATTTTAACATATAAGGAGTTTGAGCTTCTTGATTATTTGATGAAAAATCAGGGTATAGTTTTAACTCGTGATGCTATTTTGAAAGCAATATGGGGATATGATTTTCAAGGAGAGACACGTACAGTTGACGTGCATATCGGAAGTTTACGTCAAAAACTGGGTAAATTTGGAGCCATGATTGAAACGGTTCGAGGTATTGGATACCGAATCGGAGGGGAGAATGAAGCGTAAAATATTCTGCAGTATGTGCTTGCTTGCTTTAGTTACAGTGCTACTTTCAGCTATGTTGCTATCAATTGTATTTTATCAGCAGCTTTCCAAGGATATGGTCCGTGAAATGAACAATGGAGCAGCATATCTAATGGCCGGAATCGCTACGGAGGGAAGGGATTACCTGCTCAATATAGAAGGAGAGGACAAGGATTCTCGAATAACCTTGATTAATGGGGATGGTAAGGTTTTATTTGATAGCAGGGTATCTGTATCCGAAATGGAAAATCATTCAGATCGTCCCGAATTTGCAGAGGCCATAAGAAAGGGAAGAGGAGAAGCGGTCCGCATGTCGGATACATTGGGACGCCAAACCTATTATCTTGCTGTACGTCTTGATGATGGGACAGTACTTCGTTTATCAAGTACTACAGACAGTGTACTTTCAGCTTTGTTAAGCAGCATTCCTTTGATTTTGGCGATTACCGCCGCTGTTTTATTCTTAGCACTTTTGCTCGCTCGATTTCAGACAAAAAGAATTGTTTTTCCGATAAATACCCTCGATTTGGAAAATCCTATGGGAAATGAAATCTATGATGAGCTTTCTCCTTTACTGAGCCGTATTTATCAGCAGCGTAATCATATTGAAAAGCAAATGATAGAACTGCAACAAAAACAAAAACAGTTTACAGCCATTACCGGAGGTATGGAGGAAGGTCTGGTGGTGTTGGACGAGAGTGGCCACATATTATCTGTAAATCAAAGTGCTTTACGTCTTCTGGGTGTCGAGAATACAGGGCAGATCGGTAAACATATATTGAATCTGAATCGTAGTCTGCAGATTAATAAAGTGATTGAAGCTGCTCTTGACGGAGTTTTTGCAGAAGAAGCTTTTGCATTGGAACATTATATGTATCAACTGCGTGCCAATCCTGTTTTTGAAGATGGTAAAATAATAGGAGCGGTTCTGTTGATTCTGGATATGACAGAGACCATAAAAGCGGAGAAAATCCGACAGGAGTTCTCGGCTAACGTTTCTCACGAATTAAAAACACCTTTAACCACAATATCAGGCTTTGCTGAACTTTTAAAAAATGGCATGGTGAATCAAGAAGACATACTATCTTTTTCAGAAAAAATTTATGAAGAAGCAAGGCGCCTTGTGATTTTAGTAGAAGATATTATTCAGTTGTCTCAGCTGGATGAGAAAAAAGTTTCTCATTCTAAAGAATATGTCGACTTATTGAATATGGCAAAAGATGTAAAGGAAAGAATCTATCCTGTGGCTCAACAAAAGGATGTTTCTATTTCTGTGGAAGGTAAAAGCAAAATTATTTTTGCCGTACCTCAACTCATAGAGGAATTGATTTATAACTTATGCGATAATGCCATTAAATATAATAAAAAAAAAGGCATAGTATTTATTAAGGTGGGTGAGGCTGAAGAAATGGCTACACTTTCAGTTAGCGATACAGGCATAGGTATACCTAAGGAGCATCAAGATCGGGTTTTTGAACGTTTCTACCGGGTGGACAAAAGCCACTCTAAAGACACAGGAGGTACAGGTCTGGGGCTTTCCATCGTAAAACATATAGCTGCTTATCACGGAGGAAAAATAAGCTTGGAAAGTACAATGGGAAAAGGAACAAGCATAACGGTATCATTTCCAAAATAACGGTGGTATATAAGTATGAGAAATAAACTGGCATTTTTTATAATTATTGCAGGCCTTATGATTGCCCTGTTACCTATTGCAGACAGGATATATACGTGGTACTGGCAAAACAAAGCTTTACAAAGTTATGAAGAGTTAAATGTTATTCTGGCTGAGGAACAGTCAAATAGTACAGAATCCACAAATGAAATAAATGATGAGGAACCTCAACATCAGGAACAATATCAGGAGAATTCTGGAGAAGACACACAAGAATCGGCGCAGCTAGCCATTCAACCCATCGGTATTTTAAAAATTGAAAAAATCAATGTAAACTTACCAATTTTAGAAGGAGCTACACAAAAAAATCTTAAAGTAGGAGTAGGATGGATAAAAGAAACAACCGAACTGGGGGAAGTGGGAAATACAGCTCTTGCTGCTCATCGAAGCCGTACTTACGGGCGACTATTCAATCGATTGGATGAATTGGAGATAGACGATGAAATCATAGTTATTTCAGATGGGAAAGAATATCGATACAAAGTTTATCAAAAGTTAGTTGTTTAGCCTACAGACACCTCTGTTTTATCAAGGAATAACAAGGACAGAATAATCACATTAATAACTTGTACTCCAATGAATGCTCCTACTCATAGGCTAATAATCAAGGGTGAAATAATAGATTAAAAACGAAAAAATTTAATTAATAATGTTTACGTCTTAACAAGATGGGTAAATAACGGTAAATAAAAATGATAAGGGCAAACCATCTAAAAGGTTGGGACGCAAAGTCAGGAGTCTAAATAATAATTATATTATTACATGATCGTCCGACTGCCTAATATTCAAGCATGTGTCTTATTGAGTATTTGGGCAGTTTTTTAATTTAGATAGAAAAAAACAAAGGAGGGAGAGAAATGGTAAGATTGAAAAGCAGATCAATAGCATTAATGGTGGTTATTTTATTAGTGGTTGCCGGAATAATTGTACAGCCGATTACAGTGTTTGCAGATACTTCTATTCATGTCCATGTAAAAAGCGGAGAAGGAGAGATCACCGACAGTATCTCAAAAATTACAGTTCTGTACAATGATAGTAAACCATCACAGGATTTAACCCCAAGAGGAAATCATTTCGAAGGGCTGGACAATAATTTAGTCATTAACAATACGGTCGAAGCTTTTATGGTACACTTTAATAATGGGGATAATCCGATTTATGTTTCTTTTGATAAAAACAGTGCAGAAGGAACCGGATCCGGATCGATTAACTATTGGATAAATATTTCAAAAGGAATTCCTGCATATGAAATCAGCCTGACAAAAACTGCAAACGTCACTACAGCGGAAATTGGATCCATAATCAAATATACATTTATAGTTAAAAATATAGGAGGGGCCCAACTTACAAATGTAGTACTGGCAGATCCTATGTTCGGAGAAAACATAACTAATACTTTTTCCGACCTGGGAGTAGGAGAAACGGATACGTGGGAATATGAGTACCAAGTTCCGGAGGAGTCTGTTTTTCCATTAGTTAATACAGCTTTCGTAAATACAGGTGAAGGCGTTTCGGCATCTGACACTGCTACCGTTGACGATGCTTCAGTTTCTTTACCTGATTATAGATTGACATTGGATAAGACCGTATTCCCTGAAACAGCAAAGGCCGGTGATACGGTAACCTATACTTTTAAGGTTAAGAACACAGGGAATACTGCATTATCAGAAATTGTTGTCATGGATCCGTTATTTGATGATGGAGATACAAAATGGTCGAATACCATCGGCACATTGGCTCCGGGTGAGGAAAATTCCTTTACAATCAACTATACTATTCCTGAAGACGCTCTATTTCCGATAATAAATACGGCCCAAGCCTCCGCAAAGGAAGTTAAGTCCGTTACTGCATCGGCCATTGTAAAAGAAGAAACGACCTCACCTGCTCCCACTTACGGAATTTTTCTGGATAAATCGGTCAATATGGATAAGGCCGGGGTCGGTGATACGGTAACCTATACTTTTAAGGTTAAGAACACAGGGAATACTGCACTGCAAGAAGTGAAGGTAAAAGATCCCATGTTTGATGAAGGTGAGTCAATTTATGTACATGATATCGGAGCATTGGCCTCGGGTGAAGTATTTACTTTCACTAAGGACTATACAATTATAAGCGGAACCCAATTCCCGTTGGAAAACATCGCAAGAGCAGAAACAGAACGGGAAGATGTATGGGATGAAGATTCTGCGATTATAAACAAGTTATCCTCGGGGGATAGTGGAAGTACTAAACATGAGGATCCTGTAATTATAATCCCTGATGAACCTGTACCGGAGGGGCCGGCTCCTTGGGAACAAAACCCGGAGGATGAAACAGTCATTATTGAGGAGGAAGAGGTCCCACTGGCTTCTTTACCCAAGACCGGCGAAGTTTCTCCCATGTTATTCTATGGAGTTGGTGCTTTTGTCACTGCAGTAGGAGCAAAATTACGTAAAAAGTAAAGGACTGTAAATAGTTAATCTAAACTTGAAAAGGCCGGTTTCCCCCGGCCTTTTTATTGACATATCTTTCCTATGTAGTATAATGTCGAATAGTGGGTAATATTCATCCAATTACCATCGATAAAGGCAAATCGTCCGAAAGGATGAGACGCAAAGCCATAGGGCCTTTCTTGAAAAAGAATGGCAGCCTGGTTGCCGAAAGGAGTTGTAGAATGAAAAGAACTCTGGCATTAATTCTTGGATTGATGCTATTAATGACACATGTTGTCTATGCTAAAGATCAATGTAATATTCCCAAAATTGACACCTCAAAAATCAACAAAGGTGTTGTTTCTATACAGTACAATAATAAGTCTCATAAAAAAGAAAAAGTAATAATAGAAAAGGATAATTCCAGGTACATATATACGTTACATAAATCAAAGGAAATCGAAAATTTTCCCCTTCAAATGGGACGAGGACCTTATAAGGTTGTTTTATTGGAAAACGTTAAGGACAACAAATATAAGCCCATTATTTCTGATACATTCCAAGTATCACTTACGGATAAAAATCAGGTTTTTCTTCAATCAGTTCAGGGCATAGAATGGAATGAATCTATGGATGCCATTATTATGGCTGGGAATTTGACAGATGGATTGATAAATGATGAAGAAAAAGTCAAAGCCATTTATGAATATATAGTAAGCAATATAAAATACGATTTTACCAAAAAGAATAAAATCACTTCAGATTATTTACCCCAAATCGATGAAATTTACCAAGAGAGTGGAGGAATCTGCTATGATTTTTCGTCAATAATGGCGGGAATGTTGAGGAGCGTGGGGATTCCCGCTAAACTCATAAAGGGTTATTCAAAAAATGCCACGTCTTATCATTCATGGAACGAAGTATATATCAACGATAATTGGATAGTAATGGACGCAAGCTATGATTCTCAGATGAAAGCTCGCAATAAAAATTACAGCATGATTAAAAACCCGGCTCTATACGAAAAAAAGTACGAATATTAATTGCTCATTTTAATAAAGGGCTTTAATTTTTTTGTCAATATAAAAGCCAAAAAAATTTTAACTCCG
>JAQUJQ010000042.1 GCA_028680875.1 Eubacteriales bacterium | reverse complement strand
GCGCATGGGTCGTTTTAAGACGCTTATCATAGTAACAGATGGTGTAGTCTGCAGCTCCCGACAAGAAGCGGGTGAAGGGCAAAATAACATTATGGGTGGCATCGGGAAATTCTTCATTTCCTCTGATGCCCTCCTGCGTCAGCAGATTGGGATAAGTACGGCTGAACCCTGTGGGGCGGTATTCATCGTGAATATCCACCATGATCTCATATTCAGCACATTTACGGATGGCATCGTGCAGCCAGGTGGACCAATGCTGGTTACCGATTTGCACAAAACCAAACTTAATTCCTTTTATTCCCCATTTTTTGTACAGCGGCAGTAGTTCGTCCAGTTGTTGCACGAGGGCGCGTTGATTGACGTAGACCCAGACACCTATTCCTTTTGATGCCGCATAATCAATTAATTTCGGCATATCGAAATCACGATTCTCCGCAACAGAAGTGGCATCTGAACTCATCAATACTTCGGAGCCATACCAGCCCGCATCGATATGGATGTATTGCAAACCGTGTTCAGCGGCAAAGTCGATGCAGTTTATTGCATCCGCTTGAGTAAGTCGCGCAACACGAATTACCTTGCCGGGTTTTATCCACGAAGTCTCTTTGATCTTATTCTCCGGATTCAGGTTCAGGACAAGATCATTATTCCCGATAAGCTCCGTTGCTTTTTCGGCGGCCATGATTACGCGCCAGGGTGTGGCATATGGAGTAATTACATCTACCGAACCATACAACGAAGACTGTAAGGTATTCTCTTTTACCAGTCGGAATTTCATGCGGGCATAATCAACCATATCCGCCTCCAGCAGGGCAACTGTCAACCCGTTGGGCAGTTTCATCGTCAAGGGACGCTCACTTTCATCTTTCCACTCTTTCAAGGGCAACAACTCATAAGGTCCCTGTGCCCAACGTTCGTAATAAGCCGATGTGCCTTCGGGCAGGGTGAATTGTGTCTGCTCTCCCACGATATGTAAAAACAAACCGTTGGTCGCTTCGGGAAAGAAATAACGGAAAGCAACACCTTCATCGTAAGCCCTGACAATGAAATTCATATAGTAGTACTGTCTTTTGTCGTAGGCTTGTCCTTGTCCGGTCGTAGAGGTGGTTGAATTGCTTTCCGTTTCCGGAACGCCTCCTTTTTGAAACTTCAGTACCAGTTCGTTGTAATGATCTTCGACCTCCTCTCTTTCACCGTAAACCGGGTGCCATGTTTCATCAACTGTTTTACCTTCGACAGCGGTGAGCGAAAGATTTTCACCCCATAACTTACAGATATCATTCGGAATTGCCAATGCCGATTCGAAAAGTTGATTCTCTATCAGCAGGCCGAGCTCAGATTCTTCAATCACCATTTTCCCTTTATACGACAGCGTATAATACATCTGCTTGCGTTCGTCGGGAAACTGTTTCTGGTAAAACGTGAAAAGATAATGGCCATCTGGCGAAAGAAGCTGTTTCCTGGTATCTTCCAGGATAGACTGCGCTCCGGCTTTAGGCAGAGCTGCTATCAATAACAAGATAAATATACATTTTCTCATCATGGGAATAGGATTAGTTTCATTTAATTACTCTACAAACGAGACTCCTTCTACATGTTCTCCGATAAAAATACGCGCCATATCGCCGGTTTTATACCAGGCCGGTTTTCCGGGCATATTGTCAGTGATGAGCCTTCCGTTTATTCTCAGGTTTTCGAAGGTGACATTTCTCACCATTCTGTCGCTGTTGTAACCTGCAATGATCGATAATTCAGCATTACTGCCATTATAATTTATATTTCTAAAATGTACGTTCTCGATTCCCATACCGGGGGCTTCGCAATATTTTTCATTATAAAAGATACGGATGTTAAAGAGTTGCCCCTGACGGAAATCTTCAATTCTGATATCTTCAAACAGCACGTTGCGAATAATGTTGTTGTCACCACCATTAATGGCAAGACAACCCTGATAATCGAGCTGTGCTTCCTTGTGATCCAGAATGTCAATGTTCCGATAGACCAAATCCTCAATAATATCAAAGTTTTGTGCATTGCCATGAATACCAATCATAATGGGATGTGCCACATCAGCCCACAGGGTGGAATTTTCCATCACAATATTGCGGCATCCCCCTTCGAACCCTTTTCGTGTAGCATACACCGTTGTACAGTCATCCGAATTGCGGCAGAATACACGATCAAAAAAGACGTTGTTACTGGCAAAAACATTCAGACCATCTCCCCATCCATAGTAGCTGATACTTTTCACATTCCGGATGGTCACACTGTCCGAGCCACCCGTGGCACACTGTGTGGTAAAGATTCCCTCCACTTCGATATTCTTCGAGTTGGCAATATGTACGCCCATTTTGACGGTATGTTCCACCATGCCGCTGCCTATCACGTTTACATTTTCGGCATTTTGTATCAGCAACTGTCCCCGAAGAATGGCTCCCCCGTCAATATAGACTGTCTTGTTGGAAGGAACTTCGAATTTGTTGTCCTCAAACTCATGAATACCGGGACCAAAAAATATCACATCCGGATCATTTTTATCCGGTATATTTTCAATCACCGGGTTAGCAAAAAGATGCAGGTTATTGAAAATATTACCGTTTATTTCCACCGAAAGATTGCGCGGCTGATTCAACTTAAAAGTAAGTGTATTACCTTTGACGGTTGGTTCAATTTCATAAGAAAGGGGTCTAATTCTGCTTTTTCTAATAGGTCCGTTGTTGAATGTTACAGAAACTTCCACTTCTCCCGAAAAATCGAAATAGGCCATGGATGCCTCCTCCACATGATGTTCTGTTTCACGCACTTCGTCCACTTTTATAAGGTGGTTCGGCACCTCCATCCACTCTTTACCGGGTTGTCTGACAAGGATTGAAAAATTCTGGTTAAGTAACGCACCCTGTGGAGCGGTATATGTTACCAGTTTGTCATATGAATATAAAGAGACTGAAAATATTAACAATAAGAATAGTATTGTTGCAAACTTAACATTCAAAACATCTCTTTTCATAATACAACCACTTTATCGTGATCAAAATTTAGTGAATTAAACTAATCCAATGCAAACATCAAAGTTCCAAAACCGAGATGATCATATCCCCCACTGTTAGACCCGTAGTCACCACCTCCTCCTTCGGGTTGAGTCTGCTGTACACCCATTGCGGTATAGGTTGCTGCCAATTTTTTCACTTTTGTGTAGTGATAGTAAGCCGCTGTCCAAATTGGGCGTACTCCCCCACGACCGGACGAACTAATAGCAGTATGAGTCTCGGATTGTGCACAGTTGACCGCATAATATCGTGTATATGCTTCGAAAGGAACATCAAGTTGAGCAACATTATATTTTGCAGTGTATTCAGTAGCTTTTAAGACTCTGTTGTTATCCAATCCATAAAAGTCGTCTCCCTGGTTCCAAGTCAACTTGCAAATTGTGCCCAACAAACCTATTACCATCAAAGAATGCCCTTGATCTCTACCACTTTCCTGTAATTGAGCTAATCCGGCGTTTTCATCTTTAAAAACATGATTGATGGCTTTGAAAAAATTGCCGTTACCATTTCCTTTTTGTAAATAATTAACCGCATAATTATACATGCTTCGGTTATCTGTCAAAACACTGATTGCAATCACTGATGCAAGATTGCAAAGATCCCAATTAGCCCAATAATGCGAGTCACAAGTTCCCCAATGCGATTTTAAAAAATCCATATTCAGATTGTAAAAAACATCTATCATCCATTGCTTGTACGATTCTAAATCTTTTACTGCCCAACCTGCATAATCTCTTAATAGCTCTGCGGCTATGGCGAACTGATATCCATAAATACCAGCTGCCAAAGCAGTATTTGAATTACCGCTAATTCTTTCACAGGTGCTTGCCCATGAATTAAGAATATTGATCCCTGCTTGTGCAAATGAGTCATCACCACTGATTCTCCATCTTAACGCCAATTGATAAGCTGCTGCAGCATCGTTCATTGCCCGACTATAATTATCAGGCTCCGGTTCTTCACGACTATTACCGCCTCGAATCAATTTCACAACGGGATTTGCTTTCCATGTAGCTTGGGCCCTGGGATTGCTGGTAAGTTTATTCCAACCGGACAGCCATGGCTCTTCACCTGCTGATATCTTTTGACGAACGCGCTTGAAATCTTCTTCGGTATATAAACCTCCCCGCTTCATTGGAACAGAGGGTGTCAACGTATCAATATATGTTATCTCAGGATCTGGGTCAGGGCCAGGAGGAGTAACAGATGAGCCTTCTTCATTATTCCCAGACTCTTTTGCGCACATGGTAAAACCGGTTAGTAACCCTATGATTAACAGAGACAGTGCCCTTGCTCTTATAATTGCAATTGTTTTCTTATTCATATTTTTATCTTCGTCAATGTTTAATAGATCCAGCAATTGTCCAAATTCAAACTTGCTAAAAACACCATTGAGATCAATTAAGTACCAAATATTCAGTATTTAAGATCTGTATTTTCCTGTTTCACAATATATCACTTCGTCTATATTATATCCTTATTCCGGTAATGTAATGATCGGCGAAGGTATTATACCCCATTTTTTATTGGGTTTCGGGCCGAGTTCCAATTCGAGTATGCCTCCTTTAGCTAAATCGTCATGATAGAACCAACAATGATTCCATGACTTGCCATTAAGGTTAGCTTTTTGGATATAGATATTTTTTTCAGGATCGTTTTTAGTTTGGATGATAAATGCTTCTCCCGGATAATAATCGTTGTTCAGGTGTATAGTTACCTTTTCAAACAGAGGTGTCGTGATTTCATAAACGGACTTTATGGCTGCACCTCCATCAACTTCAAACAGGCCGATGGCCATCAATACTCCCAGAGCACCCATCTGTCCCTGATCTTCGTCATCCTTATAACCGCCGTAGGGCGTGATATCCCCGTATTCGTCCTTCACGCGGCGTACCCAATATTGCGCTAACCAAGGCGCACCTCCATAATTGAACATATGTGCCATTCCTGTTCCGGGCTGGTTTCCGTAATCCGTCCAGTTAGCTTTTTCGTCTCGTTCCTTCGGGTTTCGCAGGAAACCTACCAGTGCAGACCGTTCGAAGGCTTTGTTCAGTCGATCGGAGAATTTCTTGTTACCGCCCATCAATTTGATAATCCCAGGCATATCGTGGGGAACAAAATAAGAATAGATCGCGGCATTGCTTTCACAGAATCCTTTCAATGCCAGCGGATCGAAATCGGAAATCCAAGAGCCGTCTTTGTTTTTAGGATGGATATATCCCGTTGCAGGGTTCCATAGATTACGGTAGTTTTGTGAGCGTTTCATGAAAAAATGGTAATCATCTTCCTTATCCATCGTTTTGGCTATTTGTGCCAGAGACCAGTCCTGATAGGAATATTCCAAGGTCATGGCTGCAGATGCCTCGCTGTGGATAGTTACGTAAGGACGATCCTGTGGTACGTAACCCAGTTCCACATAATAGTTCATTCCACCGCCTGTGGCTTGTTTACGGTGCTCATATCCTGAATGATCGCGTGTCCCACCTGAAAAAGCGTTTTTACGTAATCCTTCATACATCAGGTCAGAATCATAATTACGGATGCCTTTGTTATAAGCTGTGGCGAAAAAAGGAGTGGATGGGTCTCCGATCATCACAAAGGTGTAATTTCCACCCGACGGTCCGCGCGGAATCAATCCTCCATTTCGATACATGTCAACCATCGTATTGCAAAACGCGTCCATTACTTCCGGATAAGCCATTGACCAAAGAATATTCAGCGACCAGTGACTACCCCACCATGCATCAAAATTAAGATGAGGGAAAAGCGGTTTCCCGTTACTATCCAAACGGACCTGTCGGATACGAGGATAATCTCCCGTCATATCCATATATTTCCCGTCAATGTCACTGAGTGTGCGTCGTCCAAGCAGTGCATGCCACAGGTCGGTATATAGTTTTACTTTGCGTTCATAAGTGCCGCCTTCTACCTCTATACGGCTAAGCATTTCGTTCCATTGATCATACGATTCCTGTTTCACTTTTTCAAAATCCCAGTGTGGTATTTCTTCGCAGAGATTCTTTTTCGCCTGTTCCACACTGACATAAGAAATACCGACTTTGAGACCGATGGTTTCGCTTTTGGCCGTACGGTAATGAACTGCCATTCCTGAGTTGTGTCCTGATATGCGTTCGGGATTGATCGATTTGCGCATCAATGTACTGTCCTTCCACATCCGGATATCGTTGAATGGTTTACTGAATTCCATATAGAAATAAACGGGAGTATCCTTGGGACGCCTGCCTGTGCGTTCCATGATTTCGTAACCTGCTATTTCGGTATCACTTACTTTCCAGGCTTCGGCATGCGCTTTAGGTCCATGTGCCAGATAAGCACCTATATCAATAAGAATATACGATTCGTCGCTTTCAGGAAAAGAATATTGATGAAACCCGACGCGGGTGGAAGAAGTCAATTCCACCCATACATCATAGTCAGAAAGGTAAATTTTATGATATCCCGGTTTGGCGATCTCACCTTCGTGAGTGAACTTCGATTGATAGGCATCCATTCCTTTGTGCCCCTTGAATTCACCCACCGTGGGCATAACGGCCACACCCGACATCTGCCACGCATGGATATGGCTGAAACAGCGAATATATTCACTCCCATACAAATAACCCGAATTCCATGATGATTGAGTGTCGGTATCGGGACTTAGATTGACCATCCCAAATGGTCTCGATGAAGAACTAAAGAAGAACCATCGCGATTTATGGCTATCGATAAAAGGATTGACCAGATCGACGGGTTTTTGCGCATTGAGTATCTGAACACCGCAACAAAAAAATAAAAAGAGATAGCTGACAAAATAATGCATGATTTTTGCCTAATTTTTATTTGTATTATTTACTAAAGGTGTTTCAGTTATCAGGATTGCTTGTCCGCCCGACGGTTGGAGATTAGTCTCAACAATCGATTCCCTGGTTACTTTTATCCTTTTTATACCAACCTTTGTGCGTGTTTTGATCTTCGGATCATCCTCGTAAATATGGGCGGTATAGGTTTTTCCAGGCTCAAGAAAATCAAGAGACACGGATAGTTTTCTCGGTTTGGTATTAGTAATACTTCCTACAAACCAGTCTCTTCCGCTTCGACGTGCCATTGTAATATATTCTGCAGGGACTCCGTCAAGCACCCTGGTATCGTCCCAAACCGTAGGTACATTATCGAAAAACTCCAGTTCAGGTTCGTCCTGGCTTTCTGAAGGTTTATCATACCAATAAACATATTGCAGCGGACTGTAATAGATTACAGACAAAGCTAATTGATGTGCGGGAGTAGTGCTTAGTAACCGGGAATTTACCAAACCGTGCGATGTGTTAGGGATATCTTTACCAGAAAAATCCCGGCGATAATAACAGATCGTATAATCAGCCGTACCCTGTGTGAACCGGGTAAAAGGCAGGAGTGTATTGTGGGTAGCACCAGGAAATTCTTCATTCCCCCGGATACCCTCCTGGGTCATCAGATTCGGATAAGTACGGCTAAATCCTGTGGGACGGTATTCATCATGAATATCCACCACTAATCCATACTCGGCGCATTTAATTACCGCATCATGTAACCACCGGGTCCAGTAGTGGGAACCAACCTGTACAAAACCGAACTTTAAACCATCCACCCCCCAGCTTTTATAAAGAGGTAATATTTCATCGAGTTGTTGAGTTAATGCCCGTTGGTTGACGTATAAAATCACCTTTTTATTATGTTTTTTCGCATAAGCAATCGCCTCATGCAAGTTGAGGGCACCTGGGTCCGGATTCCGATCCGGATCGAGTGTAACGGTGGTAGCGTCTGACTTCCAGCTATTTTCCGGTCCATACCATCCTGCGTCGAAATGGATATACTGTAAATTTCTTTTTACCGCAAAATCAACCACAGCTTTAGCTCCTTCTGTGGACAGGGTAACTTCACGCATCACTTTTCCGGGGGTGATCCACCAGGGATTTTCTATGCGGGAAGGTGGATTCAGATTCAATAGGATATCGTTATTTTCGATCAGTTCGCCCGCCTTATTAGCAGCCATCATAACCCGCCACGGAGTGGAAAAAGGGGCGATCTCATCTACTGGTCCGTACATAACGCTATTGATAGTGTTAGGTTTATCACCCAAAGCAAACTTCGTTCTTACATAGTTCACCACTTCCGCTTCGGTAAGTAACAAATAAGGGCCTTCCGGTAGTTCCAATACCAGCGGACGTTCGCTTTCTCCCGGCCATCCTTCTAAAGGAAGTAATTCGTAAGGTGTTTGTGCCCGGGCAGTGTACCAGGCTTTTGTACCTTCGGGAAGGGTATATTGGGTATATTCATCGGTTATATGAAGATATTCTCCTCCGGGAAAATTATAGCGAAAGGCAATACCTTCGTCGTATACCCGGATTTCCAGTTGTAATCTGCGCCGATTATTACTTCCTTGAGAGAGATTAATAAGACAACTATTATAATGATCTTTTACAACAGCCCGTTCGCCATAAACAGGTTTCCACGTCTGATCAACGGTTTCACGGCTTATACTTCCGATTTTTACGTCTTCTTTCCATTCACCATTGCCGTTTATTCCCAAAAGGGACGGATAAATAATCATATTCCCTTCAAAATCGACCGTAAACCATAAGTGGTTTTCTTGTTCAAAAACCTTTATCTCATATCTATTGTCCGGCGATTGTAGTGAAACCTCATTCGCAAACAGACTGCAATAACTGCAAATCGACAGTATAAAAACTTTAATAATTCTCATATCTCTTTTTTATATTTCTTGTATACGAATAGCAAAACCTCCGCTAGGTAATAAAGATAAGGATAGCTTATCTTTATAAGTAAGTTTCTTCTTATGCTCAATAATCACACCTCTTCCATCTGGTTTATCCTGATAAAGGATAACTGTATATTCTTTTTTCTTATCTAAAAAATCAAATCTAGTAGTTAACTCTCTTGCATTATTATTCGTGATCCCACCGATATACCATTCACTCCCCTTTCTCCGGGCTACAATAGCATATTCACCGATTTCCCCGGCCAAAACTCTTGTGTCATCCCAGGTTGTCGGCATATTCTTCCATAGATCTAATTCCGGACGCAGTTCAATATCTTCAAGTCGTTCCCCCCAAAAAAGAAATTGTGCAGGGCTGTAAAAAATAATAGGTAAAGAGAGTTTATGTGCCCAAGATGTTTTCAATGCTTTTTTAAAATATCCCGGAGTGAAATCTGCCGCTCCGATTGTAAAACGTACAAAAGGTAAAGTCGCACTATGATTTGCATCCGGATTTTGTTCATTACCATGTATTCCTTCCTGGGTCAGCAGATTGGGATAAGTACGGCTAAAACCCGTAGGACGATAGGCATCATGTATATTCACTAATAATTGATGCTCTGCAGCCTTTTTCACCATTTCTTCGTTCCATTTATTCCAGCCTTGTGAACCGACTTGTACAAAACCGGCCTTCACACCTGCAATACCCCATGATTTATATAAGGGGAATATAATATCCATATACCGTTCGAGCCCTTGCCTGTTTACATAAAGAAAAACACCTACACCCTTTGATTTTCCATAATCGATTACTCGCTGCAAATCCAGCCCTGTATGTCCAGGGATAGGTTTTCCAGTAGACGGTGCGACCACATTTACAGTAGAAGGTTCATTTGATTCATCATTATGAGGACCATACCAACCCCAGTCAAAAATTATATAATCAATACCTTGTTGTACAGCAAAATCAATCGCTTTCAAGCCATTCTCTGTTGTTTGTGTTACTTCGCGAAACGCTTTTCCGGGTTTTATCCATGAAGTATCTGTAATTTCACAGGAGTCGTTCAGGTTCAATAGCAAGTAATTATTTTCCATTAAAGCACCCGGACGGTTTCCCAATATTATTGTTCTCCAGCGGGAAGCAAAAGGAGTGGTGATTTGTGCATTACTCCGTAAAGCAATACGTAAAGTATTTGATTTCCTGTTGTGAGACCGAGCCGGGTCAATATAAGCGCGCGGATAATCGGAAGCATTTGCTTCGGCTATAGCGCCATAAATTCCATTTTTGGTTTGTACTGTTAACGGGAGTTCACAATCCGGTTCTATTTCAGAAGCCTGTTTTTTAAAATAAAGTCCTTCATGCCCATGTTCTTCCCATACGTATGTACCCTCATCAAAAGTATATTCGGTATTTTCTTCTAAAACTCTGAATTGGTGTAATCCCGGCTGTGAAGGAATTTCATACCGGAAAGCGATTCCTTCATTATA
>JAQUJQ010000287.1 GCA_028680875.1 Eubacteriales bacterium | reverse complement strand
CCACACCATCTGCTACCAATTCTTTACCGATAGCTGCCGCATAAGCTTTGGCACTTGCCACTGCAGTACCGTTTCCGGTGGTTGTATAAAAATATTGATGCAGCGAGCCGATTTTTCCCTTCTTCTCATATTCTCTTAAAATATCTACAGGCAAGACACGATCTGCATCCTGATTGGCATAGACCGGATCGTAACCGCCATGAGCTGTTTCATAGGCGTCTTGTGTTAGATCATAAACGCCGCTAATATCATACTTCCCATATTTAGAAGCACTGGAAGATTCTATATGATCAGGGTTTCCTTTAGGTACGATTCCGCCTGAAGTAACTAAAGCTATTTTAGCCTTGGTTATATCTTTAATGGCCGGATTGGGAGTTACCCTATCAAAGTCAGGCATAGGAAATTCAGTTACAAAAGGTTCTCCTTTCATTTTCTTCAAGAGCATCTCCACCGCACGCTCTGATCCTCTTTTTTGCTCAAAAAAGTTTACACGAATACCATTTGGAAGATAGCCTTCTTCTATGGAAGCTCCGATTTTTTCTCCTCGGACCAGCTTTAAGGCAAAGGGTGACATGATTTTTACCGCATCCCGCATACCTGCTGCGCTATTCCTGGTTTTGATGATATAAACAAGATTTTTAAAACTATCCGCTCCCGGGTTTTCCTCATACATTCCTGTTATTGCCGGAATTCCCAATTCATCTTTCACTGCTGCCGCTACCGTTCCGCAGGCCATTCCATATCTCCCCGCATTAAAGGCCGGGCCGGCTATAACCAGGTCCGGGGAGAAGCCTCTTATGAGATTTAAAACTTCTTTTGCAGCGGACTCTAAATTTTCATTAAAATAGGAATCACCGCATATGACTGTTCCGACAATTTCTGCTTCCTGACCAAAAGCTGCATTAAATGCCATTCCGGGGCCGACATATCCATCCCTTGCTTCCGGCTTATAGTCCGCTTTTTCCTCACCCCCAATTTGAGCAAAAAACTGATTGATATAATGTACAACTCTATATTTTGACATCTTTTTTTCCTCCTATCGAGCTATCGGGCAGAAAGTTTATTATATCCCAATTCATTTGTGGCTCCTGTAATGACTTGAAGTTCCGCCTCGATGGAGCCGTCCGATTTCAAGCTTCCATCAAAGCCGCCTGCAATGATATTGACCACATCCGGATGGCCGATAACCTGCTCCATCTGCGGTAATTGAATCAGCATATTTGCATTCCCTCCGGTTACCACGGCATTTGCACTGACATCTGCATCGGCTAATGACTGAGATGCTCCGTCTCTTCCCGCATATTCATCTGTGATTATCACAGTATCAATACCCTTAGCTTCAACCTTTTTGCAGTTCATGATCAGATCTGTATCCGGATTGCCGAATCCTTCCTGGGAAATGATAACGCCATCAACTCCCAAATATTCAACTAGCTTGGCAGTCCAGTCCGAAGAACGTTCCTTATCGGCCAAATAAACATTTTCGTTGGTTATAATTACACCTACAAAATTCAACTCCGTTCCATGTTTGGCAAAAAGATCCTGAACCACCGGATTGTTCAGATGATGATAGGTAGTATTTTTATCACAGGCAGATACACAATTTCCGCTGACAACTGCACCGTCCATTAGTTCGGTAGGGTAAAGAATAGTGGTCAGAGACTGCTTCATATCAACACCGTATACGTATGTGTCATGAAGCAGGCCCTGGGTCTGAAGCATCTGCACATAGGCGACCCTTGGAAGTTCGGGAAATTTCTCAATACCCTCCTTTATAGAATAGGTCTCAAATGAGTGTATATCTTCCGCCACTAAATCCAGAGCTAATTGACCAAGATATGTTGCAGCTTTTAGTCCTGCCATCCTCACTGACTTTTCATGAGCATGTTGCTTTAGTTCTTTAATCGGCTCACATACAACAACCAGATTGTTCAGTTTGGAAAAAGGTGTGTATTCTGCTCCCGGACCGCTCATATCGATAATTCCCTCTTGAAATCCAACAATTTTTCCGGTAGTTACTACTGCCGCACCCTTTAAAACGTTGGTTCTGCCACTACCTACTGTATCCACTTTTGATATGATTCCCGGAAAAATACCTCCACTCCCCTCAACTTTTACTCTGGGTTCAATGACATCCTTCACAGGAGTGATTCTAATGCTGTCCCCGGGTTTTGCAATGTGCAATGCAACTGACTCGATATTTTCATCCTCTAGCAAAAGGTTTTTTAGTTCCTCTGCGTTAACATACAGGACTCCATTTTCTATTTTTGATACTGAATTAAACTGTATGTCTTCGATAGGAATGTAACCAAGCTCTAATTTCATTATTCTCTTCCTCCTTTTTACTTGATGTTTTTTAGTGCACCCATTAAAAGTTCATAATCCACTTCTTGGAAATCCTTCAATTGCTCTGGATTAGTATTCCCATATTTTCTTGAGCTTTTCATAAATTTTTTATACGTATTTATGCTATCTTCGATAATTTGTAATGAAACCAAATCCA
>JAQUJQ010000286.1 GCA_028680875.1 Eubacteriales bacterium | reverse complement strand
ACATCACAATTTTGATACCATTTTAAAGCGTCAATAAAATGAGATTTATCAAAATCAGGCCAATAATCATCGATAATATATAAATCTGCATAGACCGATTGTACAGGTAAGAATCCGCTCAAGCGCCGTCGCCCTCCCCACCTTATAATCAAATCGATCCTGGAAATATCCCGGGACGCCAAACAGTTTTTTCCCAGCATGTTATTCAAATCCCATTCCCAATCATAATTGACAAGAAAATTTATATTAATAAGCCCCCGTCCGAAGTGGACCCTTCTGTTCGCATATTTATTCAATTCAGATGGAAACGCTCTAGAATTTGTATTACCGATTACTAGCAAATTTGCATCTTTCCCACTTAGAAGATCAACGGCCTCAACACAGGCTTTCGTAAATGCATCCCGCTGTGACCGCTCTCTTTTATTATTATCTTTTGTAAAACCGTAAAAAGTGGCTTCTTTTAAGCCATATTCAATCATAATTTCGTAGAGTTCAAACCCCGGATTAATACCATGCTGATATCCATCTTTTTTATCATAACCGTTTTCTTCGGCCCATCTTCTGTTACCATCGGGTATGATGCCGATATGCGCAGGTATCCTTTTGTATGATTCCATTTCGCACCATCCTTGGCCATTTTAATTTATATCTGCATGAAATTCATTTTAACCATATTTAAAAAAATTACTCCAATTGCAAACATAGTAAAACGATGTATACTATAAAATATAGGTACTTCAGATTGAACTATAAGACAGTTTGACAAGGAGAATTCAGAATGACTTTTTTACCTTTTATATGCCTGGGTGCCGGATTTCTGGTCGGGGTGCGAGATCCGGGAGAAAAGATACTGAAGATAACAGATACTATTGTTAATACTGCTTTGGTCGTTCTGATGCTGACCATTGGAATGAACGTAGGCATCAACAAAACTGTAATTATAAATTTGGGAACAATTGGATTCAACTGTTTGGTTATTTGCTTGTTAGCTGTTGGATTCAGCATTTTGCTTATTGTAATATTAGAAAAAACCGTACTTCCCCTGGAAAAATTGCAGACTAAACACTTCGTAGGGGAAATCGACAAAAACAATTCCTCCATTTTTTCACAAAACGAGGAAAAGAAGACCTCTCCTCTGATCTGGATCATGCCCGCCAGTATCATTGCCGGTGCAATATTCGGTTATTCTTTTATGCCGGAATCCGGGCAAACAGTTCTTGATAGCATGTTGCGTGTTGCATTAATCATTCTGTACACGGGAGTAGGAGTCAGCTTAGGATCCAACCGAAAAGTTTTTCAATACATAAAACAAATGGGCTGGAGGGTTTTATATATTTCTGCTGCCATTCTGGCAGGAAGTTTGGCAGGTGGGTTTATTGCAGGATTGCTTCTTGATATATCGTTTCCTGTTTCAGTGATGTCGGCAGGCGGTATGAGCTATTACAGCCTAACAGGAGCATACATGACACAAGCCTGCGGGATTGAAGCAGGCACCTATGGATTTATCGTCAACGTAATGCGCGAATTTTTCACTGTATTGTTTCTACCTCTACTTGTGCGAATCAGCAAAGGAGGCCCTATCGCCGGAGGTGCTGCCGGTAATATGGATACCATGCTCGTACCTGTAACAAAGACCGTAGGAGCAGAGCTTGGCCTTGTCGCCTTAATTACAGGAGTAATTCTGACCTTGATCGTTCCGTTTCTTCTGCCACTGCTTAATCATATATTATAAAGAAAGACAAAAAAGACAGGGGGACGTTTAGACTGTCTTGCCGGCAAGACAGTCTAAACGTCCCTCGGTCTTATTCTAACCCTTAAACCGATATCCCACACCCCAAACAGTTTCAATGTATTGCACACTGTCCATGTTTAATTCGATTTTTTCCCGGATGCGACTAATATGGACTGTAACGGTTGAAACATCGCCCAGTGCATCCATACCCCATATTCGATCAAAAAGGTATTCTTTTGAAAATACACGATTTGGGTTTTCTGCTAAAAACAAAAGTAAATCATATTCTTTAGCAGGTATCATTTTTTCCTCACCATTAATCAATACACGTCTTCCGTCTTTATCAATTTCAAGGCCTCGAATTTTCAAAACACTGTTTTCGTTTTTATTATTCCCCGTAAGCCTCTCATATCTTGCGATATGACTTTTTACACGTGCCATCAATTCATTTGGACTAAAAGGTTTAGTCATATAATCATCGGCTCCTAAACCCAATCCTCGCACTTTGTCAATATCATCTTTCTTTGCAGACAGAATAATTAAAGGAGTCTCCTTTTGAGCGCGAAACTTGGTACAAAAATCAAACCCATCCATACCCGGGAGCATAATATCCAGTATTATTAGTGCATAATCATTATTGAGCGCCATCTCTAAGCCCGTTATCCCATCGTATACCAGATCGCATTCATATCCATTAATCTCAAGATAATCCCTTTCCAATTCTGCTATGCTTTTATCATCTTCAATCACTAAAACCTTCATTACTGCACCCTTTTTCACTGCTGATCCC
>JAQUJQ010000285.1 GCA_028680875.1 Eubacteriales bacterium | reverse complement strand
CTATTCGGGCATCATCCAATAACTTTCCCACAACATTGATGGTTGGAACAATGGCTTGCACTTTGCTCTGATAAAGGTTGCCGTATTTTGATTTGGATTTACCTTTATCTTTCCGTGGTTTACTTCCATGTATTTTACTAACGTCTCTCAGATTAACATTGATCTTCATCAAACCCACCTGAACTTGTATTTCATTTTTCTCATCAGGTAAGGAAATCACTTCACCCTTCTGATCAAGGGTTACAACTTTAACCCGATCTCCTAATTCCAATTCTGAGGCACAAACCGGTTCGAAATTCTCCGGTACTGAAATCCGATCTCTGTATTTTCCTTGTCTTTCTTTGATCTTTGCCCGCAAAACCTCTTGCATTCGATTTCTCTGAGAAGAATCATAAACTGTTTCCAATTCCTGGAGGTCTTTTTTTATTTGATCGGCAAACTCTTTTGCTTCCCCGACCATTTCTCTGGCTTCTTCTTTTGCCTTTGCCAGGACTTTATCCTTTTTCTCGGTAAATCGTTGTTTCTCCAATTCCAGTTCTTCTTTTTGCCGTTTTATCTCTAAATTCAGGAATATTGCCTCATCCCGTTCTTCCTCTGCAGCCTTACGGTCTTTTTCAATTGAAGCGATCACATCCTCAAAAGCGATATCTTCACGTTCCAAAAGACCTCTGGCATAATCAATGATGGAATCCGGTAAACCTAATTTGCCGGAAATTTCAAAAGCATTGGATTTTCCAGGGGTTCCGATGGTTAATCGATACGTGGGAGATAAGGTTTCCACATCAAACTCCATAGATCCGTTCTGTATACCATCAGTTGCGATCGCATATTTCTTTAATTCGGTATAATGGGTCGTTGCCAAGGTCATAGTCCCCTTTTCATAGAGGTCATTTAAAATTGAGATGGCTAAAGCGGCGCCTTCGGTGGGATCAGTACCCGCACCCAATTCATCCAACAGCACCAGTGTAGTTTCGTCTGCTTCCTTGACCAGTTCAACTATGTTGGACATGTGAGATGAAAAAGTAGAAAGACTTTGTTCAATACTTTGCTCATCACCGATATCTGCAAAAACCCGACGAAAAATAGGCACTTCTGTACCGGGTAAAACAGGAAGATGAAGACCTGACTGGGCCATTAAGACCATAAGCCCTACGGTTTTCAAAGTAACAGTTTTCCCACCGGTGTTTGGTCCTGTAATAACTAAGGTATTATAATTTTTCCCTAAGGTTACCGTAATAGGTACCACTTTTTGTTCATCAATCAGAGGATGCCTCGCTTCACGAAGAATCAAATACTTTCTTGTATTTATTTGAGGCTCTACTCCCTTCATTGTTACAGACAATTTACCCTTTGCAAAGATGTAATCCAACAGAACCAGAATGTTTTGATTATTTTTGATTTCTTCAGCCACTTCTGCAACCATTGCAGAAAGTTCAGTTAAAATCCGGTGAATTTCCTTCTTCTCTGCAAGTTCTAACTCTCGTAACTCATTGTTCATGTTAACGATGGTCTGAGGTTCAATGAAAAGAGTTGCCCCGGTAGCCGACTGATCGTGTACAATTCCGGGGAATTTCTGTTTATGCTCTTGTTTTACCGGAATCACATACCTGCCTTGACGCATGGTCACAATAGTATCCTGAAGCATTGTCTTATTACTGGAGGAAGCGATGATACTATTCATTTTATTGCGAATTCCTTCATTCTGTAAATTTATGCTTCGCCGAATCCGCTTCAACTCCGGACTTGCATTATCAGACATTTCATCCTCAGAAATAATGGATCGGTCTATTTCCTCTTCCAGATATTTATGGATGCTAACGACCTGGGCTAAACCCTGAATCCGTATAAGTGGAGGTAAATCATATTTTAAAAAATTTGCAGCATTACGAGCAACCTGCAAATTATAAAGGATTTCTAAAAGTTGTTTCATAGTCAAAACACCGCCCTTTTGGGCGAGATTTACCCAACCGGCGATGTCGTAAAAGTTTCCAAGAGGCAAAGCACCCTTTTTCATTATTACAGATACGGCTTCCGTTGTTTCCCCCTGCATCTCCTTAATTTTATACAAATCAAACGAAGGTGTCATCCCTTCAATGATTTGTTTTGTCATGAAGGATGAAGCCTTATCTTTCAAGAAATCCTTAATTTTATTGTATTCCAAAACTCTATAGGTTTTATCGTTCATCTTGCTCCAGTATTTTTTTATAGCGGTCCAACTCGCCTTTTAATTGTATATTTTCCATCTGAAGATCAAAAAAGCTGCTTTCTAAATCTCTGCATTTAGATTCCAATTCTTTTACCATGGATGTAGAAGATTCTCTTTCGTCTTCCTGGGTTTCTATTCTGCGAATAAGGTTATCATTTTTCTTTTGCAAACTTTCCTTTTGCTCTTTAATCTCACGCAGTTGGGACGAAAGTTGATTGCATTCCACAGTTCTTTCGTTAAACAGAGTCTGTAATTCATTTTTGGATTCTATGGCAGATTGGGCATCTTCTTTATATTGTAAGAAGTTCTTTTTTGCTTC